>JAOZOT010000028.1 GCA_029933115.1 Anaerolineae bacterium
TCCTCTCCTCATGTTGCACAAACATTATAGCACGCATCGCGTAGAAAAACAAGCCCCTCACGTCAGGACTCCGAATCGGTAGAACCTGGCAGTAGCCGACGCCCTCGCTAATTGCTGACGATCCAAGCCCACATCCCCATACATAGTTTGAAAGCAGGCTGAGCGAGAGTATCAGTCTTGCCCTTTGCTACCGACTGTGCTACAATGATTTTACCCGTGAAGAAAGATGCCCGACTGGGGATGATGAAACGCCGTATCTGGGTAGTAAACGTCCAGGGTGAGACTCAACCTCAACAGCTCACCGATGATCCGGCCTACCGCGACGAGCGCCCCCTCTGGTCGGCCGACGGGAGCCACCTCCTCTTTGTCCGCCTGGATGCCAAAGATCAGGCCTCCCCGTGGCTCATCCCCGCCGGGGGCGGCGATCCCCACCGGGTAGTGGACGAACTGACCCCCTTGCCGGGTCCGGCTCCGGGCCGGTTCGGCTATTACGGCCACGTGGAATGGGACCAACTCTTCGACTGGTGGCGTGGGCTGGAGGTGAAACTGAAGAGGTGAAACTAATAGAGAAAGGGAAACCTTTTCAGCTCTAAAACCGTCTGAAACACAGTGAAATCCTTTGGGAAGTCCCCTCACACGTTCTGGCTTGCGCTACGCAGGCCGGTAAGCCGAGAGCAATGACGGCTCAAGGGATTTCTAAAAAATCTACAATAATTAAGGAGGAACAGAAAGATGAAAAACCGTCAGTTATGGATTGGGGCTACGACAGGTGTGGCCGTGTTGGTGCTGGCCGGGGTGCTGGCTCTGGCACGGACGGGGTTTACGGCGCCCGCTCAGGCCCAGACGCACGCTGAAGCGACGTCTACAACTTCCCGCACCATCACCGTCGTCGGTGAAGGCAAGGTCAGAATCAAGCCCGACATTGCCCAGGCCACCATCGGCGTGGAAGTGATAAAGCCCACGGTGAAAGAGGCCAGCAAGGGAGCGAGGGACACAATGGAAGCCGTGCTCAAAGCCCTCAAGGAGCAAGGCGTTGATGAGAAAGACATCCAGACCTCCGGCTTCAGTGTCTGGGCCGAGCGACCCTATGGTCCGGAAGGTCCATCCGAAGAGATCCTCTATCATGTGAGCAACCAGGTAGCGGTCACCATCCGTGACCTGGATACCGTGGAGACGGTGTTGGGGGCGACCATCGAAGCCGGAGCCAACAGCATCTACGGCGTCACCTTCAGCCTGGCCGATCCCGGCCAAGTGGAATCCGAGGCCCGCAAGAAGGCTGTGGACGATGCCAGGGCCAAGGCCCAGGAACTGGCGACGCTTAATGGCGTCAAATTGGGCGACGTCGTCAGCGTCAGCGAAGTGGTCGGCAGCCGTGGCGGCTACTACGCTGCCGGCTTCCCCAGGGCCGTGGCCGTCGAAATGGGCGGCGGTGGCGGCGGTCCCATCGCTCCTGGTGAGCTGGAACTGACGATGCAGTTGGAGATTGTCTACGCTGCGCAGTAAGGGAGGTGCCTAGCATCTTCTAATCAAAGGGCTAGTGTAACCGCTCACCTGCTCCCGCCGGATTTGCCATCCGGCGGATCCAGTTGGTCGCTATGGGCTTGGATTGCAAATCCAAGCCGAGCGAGGGTAGTTACGGGCTAGTGGAA
This sequence comes from Anaerolineae bacterium, assembly GCA_029933115.1. Classification (GTDB taxonomy): domain Bacteria; phylum Chloroflexota; class Anaerolineae; order E26-bin7; family E26-bin7; genus E26-bin7. Next base: position 1,650 of record JAOZOT010000028.1, read on the forward strand.
AAAGGTGCGACGCACTTCCTCAAGTGCGTCGCACCTACAAACACGGAGGTGGACCCATGAAGAAAGAGTTTGGTCTTGTCAGCCTGGCAATCCTGTTCGCCCTGCCCTTCCTGGCAGCAGCACTTCTGGGGACTTTGCTCAGGCTGACCGTTACCCTATTCCCCCAAGACCCACCCCTTGCTTTGATCGTTGCCCTTGACTTGCCCTTCTTCTCCATAGCCACACTCTTCAGCAATATGACACGCTATTTGGCTGTCAGTCTAGCCGCGCTAGTGCTGACGCTGATTGCGCTCGTCTGGCCGGTCGTCCGCGAGCGCGGCCAGGTCTGGCGGTGCAAACGCTTCTACCTGCTGGCCGTTATCCTCTTGGCGGTCCTGGCCTTCCCCCTGCTGATGCGTTACCGGCCAGCGTTCAAGGCTGGGCCGGGCGTCGAGGTGCGCGTCGTGGACAGGCCGGGCTTGCTGGCCGGAGCAGTCAAAAGCTGCCAGGCAGCAGCCGAAGTGAGAGGGTGCCAATATGAACCATTGGGCTGGGCGGACGTCCAGACGCTCGTCTACCGCCGGTGGTGCGGCGGCTACTACGACAGGGGCGATTGGCATCCCGGCACTCCGCAACCTCTGCAGGCCTACCACCTGGGCACGGATACTGTCTCGCCTTTCGACGGAGACCCGAACGCCCTCTGGCGCGAGACGTGTCGCCCAATGCAGTGCGTCTCACCGGCGTTGGGCGAAAAAATGCCGTTCCCTTTGGGCTACCTCCCCGGCCAATACCAGGACACCCTCATGTCACCCGACGGCCGCTGGGTCGCCTTCACCGCCGAGCACGTCTATGGGCCGGAAGACCTGCTGGTCATATCGAATCAGTGAACACCCGGAAGGTACTCTTTATGATGCGGGGATGGCTGAGAACTCCCCTCATCCTGCTAGCATTGGGCATCCCCGTCCTGCTTCTCCCCCGACTGATCACTGCTCTATACGCCCGATCGCGTCTATTCAGCGTAGGCGATGTCCCCCCAAGGCGGGTGGCCATTGTGTTCGGGGCCGGGGTACGTGATGGTAGCCCGACCCCGGTGCTAAAAGACCGGGTGGCGACGGCTGCCAATTTGTACTTTGCCGGGAAGGTAGAAAAGCTGCTGATGAGCGGGGACAACCGCTTCGTGGACTACAACGAACCCCAGGGGATGAAAGACTACGCCCTGAGCCTGGGGGTGCCGGCCGAGGCCATTGTGCTGGACTATGCCGGCCGCCGGACGTACGATACCTGCTATCGCGCCCGTGAGATTTTCGGGGTGCAAGAGGCGATTCTGGTCACTACGGACTTTCACCTGCCGCGGGCCATCTACACCTGTAATGCCCTAGGGGTGGGGGCTGTCGGCGTGCCTGCCGAATGGCGCTTTTCCGTCCCCAGCCAGCTCCTTTTGTACTGGAACCTGCGCGAACTCCTGGCCACGCTGCTGGCCCTGTGGGACGTGCATATCTCCCATCCCCTGCCTGTCCTGGGCAAGCCCGAACCGATATTTTCATCTGGATAGCATAACGGGGGTAGACAGGACAATGAAAGGGAAACTCGTTACTCTGGAACACTGGCCGGCTGTGCTGACCTTTCCGTTTGTGCTCCTTCTGATAGCGACATCGCTGGCTGCCTGTGCCCCTCAACCTTGGGAGCAAAACCCCGACGTGCAGACCGCCCGGCGAAACTGCACCGGCTTGGCCGAGGGGGAGCGCTACGCCTGCATCGAGCGCCACGCCGTGGACAGCCTCAACCCCGATGTCTGTCGCTTGGCCGGGGTGTGGGTGGATGACGCCTGCTTGCAAGCGGTCTACCAGGCTGCCGACGATCCGGCCATCTGCGACCGGATCTACCTGAAAGGCGTGCGTCCCACCTGTCGGGCCTACTACACCCGTTACTATCAGGCGCTCAACGACCACGACGATGAGCGGGCCTACGCCTGCGTGTCCCGCCGCTCGTTGACGAGCGCTCTTTTCTCCAACATGGGCGACCTGGCGCTGTACCACTCCAGCTACGAGGACGATCCTCTCAGAGAGAAAATTGACAGCGTCCAGGTGATGGGGATAGAACCGCTCCCAGACGCCGGGAATCCCGAGGGCGTGGTGGAGTACAAGGTTGACATTGACGTAGAGTACGAAACAGAAATTGTGAGCCGGAGCGGTCACAACGTGCGCTTTGTGCTGTTGGAAAAAGAGATCGAGACAGCAGGCTGGCGCATCACCACCATTGGCACCGGGCCTTGAGGCTGCGTACATCGGAAGCATTGCTGGCGAACGGGGATGGCGCGAGAAGCGTCGCCCCCGTGTGATTGGGTGCTACCCTCTTTGTCCTTTCCCCGATGTATTTTATAGACAGGACACGTGTACTGTACTTGTGGAGAAAAGAATGGCCCTTATTCAGGCCGATGAGCCGACCGATGCAGAATTGGTGCGGCAGGCCATGGAACAAAAGGCGGCCTTTGCCGCTCTGTATCGCCGCTACCTGACGCCGGTGTACCGCTACTTCTACGTCCGCACCGGCGACAGGCAGCAAGCCGAAGACCTGACGGCGCAGACCTTCATCTCCGCGATGGAAGGGCTGCCACGTTACCGCGAACGCGGGACATTTGCCGGTTGGCTGTTCACCATCGCCGCCCGCCGCCTGGCCGATCACTTCCGCCGTCGCCGGCCGACCAGCGTGCCCTTCATCTCTGGACGGGTGGCCGAGGTGAACCAGAGGGTCGAGGCGGCCGGGGTTGCCGTATGCCTGGAGCGGGTGGTGGTCACCCCTTCGGAGACCAGGGCCTACCTGCGCTTCGAACCGTCCGGCGGAGTGGAGACACGCTGGACCCCGATCGCACTGCTGAAAGCACCCGGTGATGGTGATGAGGAGAGCGAAAGCTATTTCGCATATTCTGGCAACGACGACCCGCCTCTCCACCAATATGGATTCCTCGCACCGCTCTACGAGCGGCAGGGAGAGTGGACCCTGACGGTGACCGAGTTGGTGGGCACAGACCTGTCGAAGCAGCCCGAAGCAGCCCGGCGAGGATGTGCGGCTGGCCGGCCCGTGGGTGTTCCACTTCGTCGTCCCGTAATAAGTAGCTCGCCAAGTGTGCACTTTCAAAACTGCCCGGCTTGGCGGTGACGGCTCCCCCGCCTACGGCGGGGGCTTCGGCAAGCCCCCTGCGAAGCTGGGGGGCTGTGACAGTTGGGCCAGGAGGAAAAAGAGCCCCGTGGGGTCGCACCAACAACGGGGCTCTTCTATTCGCCATCTGCCATCCGCCATAAGACAACAGCACCCCCCGCATAGGCCAGGCCGGCTCCCACCAGCACCCAGGAGAACCCAAAGGAGATGGCCAGCATGGTGGAGAGGATGGAAGCCAGCACCGAGAGGCAGCCGTTGATGCCCCAGGCCCAGGGGATGAGCTCGGGAGCCAGGCGGTCCAGCAGAGCGATTCCGCCTGGGAAGGGGATGCCCATCAGAAAGCCAAGGGGAGCCAGGCTGAGCACAGAGGCCAACAGGCGGAGGGCAAAGCCCTGTCCCAACAACAGTTGAAAGAGGTGGGGGAGGAGAAGAGGATAAAGGATGATGGCCACGCTGAGAAGTATCAGCGTCTTGAGCAGAGAGAAGCGGGGGCAGGTCATGCTGCCCAGCCCCGAGAAGAGGAGCAGAGCAAAAAGAGTCGTGGCAAAGGCATAAACGGGATGGCCCAGGAAGAGGATGAAACGCTGCATGAGGGGTATCTCGACGAAGAGGTAGCCCAGGCCCAACAGAGCAAAGTAGAGGAAAACGCGCCCCCTCTCAACCTCCCGCAGGTTTACAACCTGCGGGAGGCTTGGCTGAGTTAGGCGCTGGAAAAGCAAAGGCGCCAATATCAAGGCGGCGGAAGCCAGAAGGGCCAGGACCAACAGGGCTACCAGCACGAAATAGCCACTGCCACCGAAGGGCTGCCAGGTCCGGCCAAAAGTCTGCAAAATGGCCGGCGTCTGGCTCCACTTGAAGAAGTGGAAGAAAAAAGGCCGGTCATCTCTGGGCGGAGAGACGTCGAAGGCATAGCCGGCGTAGAAGCGGGCGCGGTCCTCAGCAGAGAGAAGGTCCTGAAAAGCCCGGTAGTAGTAGGGCTCAGGGAGAACGTTGTAGCGGTTGGCTTCGGCGGGCTGGATGCCGGGGTAGTAAACCAGGTCGAATTTGCCCTCTTCGCAGAAGCGCCGCACAGCCTCGATCTCTTCCGCACTGAATTCCCCGTTCTTGATCAGCAGCAGAGCCGTGCGCATACTGCGGATGACGACCAATCGTCTCTCCGGATGGGCCACTCCGCTTCTCTCCAGAGCAGCCACGGCCAGAGCCCCGACCCGCAACGTTTCGCTGGGCGGCAGTTGCAGCCAGCGGCTGACCGCCAGGAGCCCTCCCTCATTCAGATGGGTCAGGTAGTCAGCGAAGGCTTCCTGGGTGTAGAGGTAATTCTCCGAGAGGCTGTAGGCCCCCGAGGTGACGGGCCGGTAGCTGTCGGCCAGGGAGAGCTGGATGAGGTCGTAGCTCTGGCCCATCCGCCGCACGTGGCTGCGCCCATCCTCGATAATCACCCTCACCCGCGCATCCTGGTAGATCCCTCCTGCCCAATCCCCAAAGGAATCCCGCACCGCTTCGACGATCAGAGGGTTGCTTTCCACAGCCACCACCGAGGCTGCGCCATTCTCCAGGGCTGTCAGAACGTCCAGCCCTCCCTTGGGCTCGATAACCAGGACCTCTGCCCTCGGAAGCAGACGGTGGGGCAGCGAGGTGGGTAGATAGCCGATGAACTCCCTCAAATCAGCCTCGTCCCAATCTGTGGCCGTGATGGGTGAAAGGTCCTCGCCATCGGTGAAAAGGCCCAATTGGGGTGGGGGCGAGTCCTGGTAGGCCAGGCTGAGGCCCGGCGCCGAGTGGATGCCCCTGCTGCGCACCACGTCTATCCGTGAGAAGGCGTTCCAGCGGCTGAAGACGATTTCCGCACCGGGATACTGCAAGGCGTAGCTGAGGCCCTTGTACGGGGAGAGGCGGATGTCGAGAAAGCCGGGAGGGGAGAGGGTGAAAGCCAGGAGGACGATCAGGACTGTCAGATAGGCAGCGGAAGAGGTGAGCAGCGACCAGTGACCAGGCATCTTCATAAGTCGGGCTCTTGACAAATAAGCCGGGATTTTGCCTGTCATGCTGAGTAAAGCGAAGCATCCCATTCTTGACTTGTAGGACGAGATTCTTCGCTCGCTCCGCTCGCTCAGAATGACACGATTTGGCCTTTCGGTTTGAGGCGGAGCTTCTCCAGCGACCAGGGGGCGGCGTGACCAGGCGAAGGCGGCCACAGCCAGCCATCCGATGAGGGCGGACAGCATCACTGTGCCCGCGCCGCCGAGGAAAGGCAGGGCCACCACTGCGATCAGGCAGCCCAGGGCCGAGCCGGCCAGGTTGGAGGCATAGGTGGTGGAAGCCCTGGCCGATTGGACAGTCAGCAAGACCCCCACGGTCAGGCCACTGAAGAAAAAGGGCAAAGCCAGAGAGAGGTAGTAGACGGCCAGGTAGAGGAGTTGCCGCCGCTCCCAGGCGATGCAGTAGGAGTCAAAAGGGATGTAGTTGATAGTCAGGTAGCTGCCCACGACGCTGAAAGTGAAGAGGACCGCCAGCAGAGTGTAGGAGCCGGGCGCTGACCTAACCACCTGGCCCCCTTCCCTACGAGGGAAGGGGGAAATGTCCACCTCTCCCCGCATCGGGGAGGGGCGGTGAGGGCCATTGGCCAACGAGGGAAACAACGCCAGGAAGGATCCACTGGCCCCAAAGCCCAGCAGGGCGATGCTGACCGTCATGAAGGCAAAGTGGTACCACTGGGCCACCGAGAAAACCCGCGTCAGGGTGATCTCGAAGGCCAGGGAGGCCACGGAGAGCAGAAAGACGCCCAAATACGTCAGTAGCATGGTGAGCCTCGCCCAGGGGTTTTCAGAGTTCCACCTTGCGGTGGCCGGTCCGTCAGGTTGGCAGATAGAAGAAGGCCAGGCCAATGATGGCGTAGACGACCAACAATTGCGCTCCTTCCAGCCAATTGGACTCGCCGTCCAGAGAGACCAGAGCAGCGATGAGCACAGCCGCCACCAACGAGATCAACTCGAATTGGTTGAAGACCAGAGTGAGGGGATTGCCCATCAGCAGGCTGATAAAGACCAGGGCCGGAGCCACAAAGAGAGCGATTTGGAGGCTGGAGCCCACAGAGATAGCCAGGCTCAGCTCCATCCTGTTCTTGATAGCCATCTGCACACCCACCAGGTGCTCGGCCACGTTGCCCACCAGGGGAATGACGATGATCCCCAGGAAAAACTCTGTAATCCCCACCGCTTCGACCACGGGCTCTACAGCCCCGACCAAGATTTCGCTCAGCCAGGCTATCAGAAGGGTGGCCGCTACCAAGACGCCGCCGGCTTTGGATGTGCTCCAATCACTGTGAACGGGAACTTTTTCTTTCTCGCTGGGTAGGGCAAAAAAGGCATAGATCAGACTGAGACCGTAGATGACAATCAGGACCAGAGCCACGCCCAGACTCAGGTACTCGACGGCCTCGTGGTGCTTGGCCTCGATGGCATGGCTGAAAAGAGAGGGGATGCCCAAGCCCACCACCGCCAGGATGAGCATCGTGGAGTTGAGGCCGGCGTGGCTACGATCAAAGCGTTGAGTGCCGTTTTTGAGGCCGCCCAACAGGATACTGAAACCCAAGACCAACAGCACGTTGCCCAGAATGGAGCCGGTGATGGAGGCCTTGACCAGTTCCAGCAGGCCGGCGCGGATGGCAAAGATGGTGATAATCAACTCGGCGGCATTGCCCAGAGTGGCGTTCAGGAGGCCCCCCAACCGCGGGCCGGTGTGAACTGCCAACTCCTCGGTAGCCTGACCAATGAGGCTGGCCAACGGCACTATAGCCAGGGCTGAGACGCCAAAGACCCACCAAGGCGGCCAATGGAGAAACTCGCCCAAGATGGCGAGAGGGACAAAGACCAGGAGAAGATTCAAGTTGAGATACCGGGCATACTTTGACATTCACACACTCCTCTCGTCATCCTTCCCGAAGGGGCTTGGCCCTCCCAGCGCGGGGACTTTAGCCCCGCGCCTGGGTTGGGCCGGATTACCGAACTATTTTCTCATCCAGGCCGAGTAGGGGCAGGTCTCGCACCTGCCCCAGGTCACCCTCCCGCAGGTTGTGAACCCGCAGGTTGCGAACCCTGCGGGAGGGTCTTGCCCTTGCACCTGCCCCAGGGCACCCGCCCGCAGGTTGCGAACCCGGCCCGCACCCTCCCGCAGGTTGCGAACCCTGCGGGAGGGTCTTGCCCTTGCACCTGCCCAACCTCCCGCGCAAGCCGGCGAGTATACCCTGATTGTTTTCCTAACCTTCATTACCGCCCTCGGCCCTTTCAGCCCGACGATAAGCCGTTGGGCGAGCGAGTAACGAACAATCACCGAACGTTCTCATTTTCGCAACCTGAAGGGTCTGTGAACAGCCCTGGAGGTAAAACTCGGGGCACCACCACCCGCAGGGCTTTGGGTACGACGCCAATTTCTACCGGGGTAGTTGTGAAGGGCTCGTCATCGGCGTGGACCGAAAGGGGTTTGGCCGCACTGATCTTTACCCGGCGAGCCTGGTAATACTCCACCTGCGGATCGCGCAGATGGCGGCTGGTCAGGACACTGAAGACGTGACGCAAAGTAGCGGGGAACCCATGCCCTTTGAAAATGAGGATGTCCAACAACCCATCATCGAGGCGGGCCTGAGCAGCCAAGCGCACTATCCCAGCGTAGAATTGAGCGTTGCTGGCTACTATCAGGATGGCGCGGCGTTTCACTTCACACCCGTCAATGGTCACTTGCACCTTGGTTCCAGCAAACTCTTTGGCCACTACGACGCCCGCAATGACGAAAGCCAGGGCTCCCAGACGCTTCTTCACCTCTGGCTCCACCTCTTCTGTTATCTTGGCGTCCAGGCCAACGCCAGCCCAGAGGAGGAAATAGCGGCCATTGACCTGCCCCAAATCAACGCAGCGGACGTGTCCCTCTGCCAACACCTTTGCCGCCTCGAGCAGGGAATGTTGGCGTAGCGGCCAGAAGGGGGGAATACCCATTTGCAGGGCCCAAACGTTGGTCGTGCCGATGGGAAACATCCCCAGGGCTACTTCGCTGCCGGCCAGACCGTTGGCTACCTCGCTGACTGTACCGTCTCCGCCAGCAGCTATGACGACCTCGTAGCCTTCGGCCACAGCCTGACGGGCATAGGCTGTGGCCTCTTCGGGCCCGTGAGTCTCCCTGAGAGTCAGTTGCCAGCCCTGGTCTTCCAGGTAAGCCATAGCTGCTTTCAATTCGTGACGCCGATCCCGCTGACCGGCGCTGGGGTTGAGAATAACCTGAGCTTTCATCAATTATGGACCTTATCAACCCTCTGGCGGTATCTGGCCACTGGGCTTGCGCTTCCAGTTGATTTTCACGCGCTGAGGGCCAACCGTACAATCGCCTGAGGTCACCACCCGGACCACAGGTGAGACCGGTCGCCCTCTATCCAGCAACTGCACATACCACACCATCTCCCGGGGCTTGTTGTACAGGTAGATGTTCCAGCGACCGATAAACGAGGGCTCGGAGGTGAGCGACCAATCGTAATCGTTCCAGATTCGCACCTGGACCCCAGACACCGGTTCCCAGTTTTCGCCGGCTACTGTGCCCCACACCTCCGTCCGGGTGCAATCCTTTTCGCTGCTCACGTCAATGACTTCGTATGGATATTTGGTGCTGTCGGGAACGGTTGGGAGGTGCTGCCAGTCTATTTGGACGCGCTGAGGGCCCCGCTGACAGTCCTCGTCGGTGACTACCTTGACCACCGACGAGACGGACTGGCCGTGTTCTACCACTTGAGCATACCAGACCCCCTTTTTCGGCGCATCTGACAAAAAGACCTCCCAGAGTCCGGCCACTGAGGGTTCGGAGAGGTGGGACCAGCCATAATCGTTCCACACAGCGACCTTGCTGCCGCTGACCGGCGACCAATCGGCACTCAACAGAGTCCCCGACAAAACTGTAGCCCCGCACGTGCGATGGCTGTGCACGCCAACCACCCGGTATGGGTATACCGGCAGAGGGGGTCTGGTCTTCTTCCAGTTGATGCGAGCACGCTGGACGCCCTTCTCACAATCCAGGTCGGTGTGCACGATCACGATGGGCGACACCGGCCGGTCGCCCTCCACCACCTGCACGTACCAGGTCATCTCCCGGGGCTTGTCGTACAGGTAAATGTCCCACAGTCCATCGGCCGATGGATTGGAAACGGCCGACCAACCCCAGTCGTTCCAGACCTTGAAATACACGCCTGAGGCCGGCGACCAGTCGGCGTTGAAGACACTGCCCCGCACCTCGGTTACGCTGCAATCAGGCTCATAGCTCACACTGACGATCTCGTAAGTCGTCGAAGGCGAGGTCGGTGCTCCGCCACGAGCGCCTGGTCGAGCGGTGGGCGTGGGAGCCGGCGTAGGCGTCGGCGTGCTCGTCGTCGTGGGTGTGGGCGTCGGTTGGGGTGTCGGGGTAGGCGAAGGGCGGGCAACAACGAGCCCTGGGGATGGCGTCGCCGTTGGGGGTGCCGGCGACGCGGTAGCTGTAGGAGACGCCGTAACGATCCAGGGGGGCATGGAAGTGTGCAGACGTTGCCCCCGCACCCCCCGTGCCGCCTGAGCCGGGGGAGTTGGCTCCGCCCCGCCGCAAGCGGAGAGCATCGCTGCGCCGATTGCCAAAGCCAAGGCCCAGGCGACAACTGAGCCCAATCTGCGCCTTTCCGGTGGAGGAAAAGGAGCACGGTGGAGGGACATCGTTCGGCCGAGCCCGCGACAAAGCCCCTCACACCCCCCAACCTGCTGCGCAAGCCTGCGTCTAAAACTTGTAGCCGATCTGACGCAAAAAGTTCTTGCGCCAGGCGATGTCTTCGTCTCCCTCGATCCCTTTGCTCTTGAAGCCATCAATCACCCCCAGGATGCCCCGCCCTTGCTCCGTCTCAGCGATGATGACTTCCACCGGGTTGGCAGTGGCACAGAAGACGTGACAGACCTCTGGCACGTTTTTGACCACGTTCAGCACATTAATGGGGAAGTACCCTTGGCCCAGAAAGAGAATGAAGCAGTGGCCGGCAGAGAGAGCCAGGGCGTTCTTCTTGGCCAACTCGATCATCTCGTCGTCGGTGCCCACCCAACGGATCAGACACTTGCCAGAGGACTCACAAAACGCCAACCCGAACTTGATGCCGGGCACAGTTTGGACGAGGGCTTCGTAGATGTCCTCCACGGTTTTGATGAAATGGCTTTGCCCCAAGATAAAGTTGATCTCATCGGGCTTTTCGATTTTGACAGTGGTCAACTCCATTTGCTTCCGCCTCCTTCAAAATTGCAAACGTATAGTAGTAGTATATCACATGCTCTCTCTTTTGCCAAGAGAACTTGCTCAAACACCCCATTGGGGTTATACTACTAGAGAGCCTTTCATAATTCGCGGGGGTTCACCCTCCCGCAGGCTGAGGCGGTATCCCCGCCAAGGCCATGCCCGTGAGGTGGCTTTCAGTCTGCTGCCAAAGTGAGTTTCAAGCCTGCGGGAGGGTAGCCGTCCCCTCTGCGGGTGAATTACGAAAGGGCCTCCTACTATTATAGCCCCCAAATGCAGAGCTACCATGATTGGAGAAAAGGCGATGAGACCCTTAGGATGGAGATACAAGCATCTCAAACGCTACCGTGAGATCGTTCAAGTTCTGGCCAGGCACGGTTTTGGCAATCTCATTGATCAATTGGAACTGGTGCCTTACCTCTCCCTGCCACGCCGCCTGCTTCGCGGCACCACACCAGAACCGCCTCTGACCGCACCGGAGCGTATGCGCCTGGCTATCGAGGAACTGGGGCCGACTTTTATCAAGTTTGGCCAGATCATGAGCACCCGCCCCGACCTCATCCCCCCTCGCTACATCGCGCAACTGGTGAGGCTGCAGGACACAGTTCCCCCCGCCCCCTGGGAAGCGATCAAAGAGCAACTGGAACGGGAGTTGGGTAGCCCTCTGGACGAACTCTTTGCCTCCTTCGAGCCTGAACCTGTGGCTGCGGCTTCTCTATCGCAGGTGCACCAGGCCACCCTGCCCGGCGGAGAGGAAGTAGTGGTCAAGGTACAACGCCCCCACATCGAAAGCACTATCGCCGTTGACCTGGAAATCCTCCTCGACCTGGCTCACCTGATCCAGGAGCGCACCCCGCTGGGGGAGATCTACGACCTGGTAGAGATCGCCGAGGACTTTGCCTTCACCCTGCGCAACGAGATGGACTACCGGCAGGAGGGGCACAACGCCGACCGTTTCCGCCGCAATTTCGCCAATGAGACCGCTCTCTACATTCCGAAGGTTTACTGGGATTACACCACCCAGCGGGTGCTCACTCTGGAGCGCATCTCAGGGATAAAGATTGACGACATCGCCGCCTTGGACGCGGCCGGCGTGGACCGCCGTCAGGTGGCCAAAAGCGCCGCCCGCATCATCATCAAAGAAGTACTGGAGGATGGCTTCTTCCACGCCGACCCTCATCCCGGCAACTTTTTCGTCATGGACGAGGCTGTCATCGGAGCCATGGACTTTGGCATGGTGGGGCACCTGGATCGGCGAGACAGGGAAAACCTGGTGCGGCTTTACATTGTCTCGGTCCAACTTGACGCTGAGGGGATTGTAGAACAGCTCATCAGGATGGGGGCTGCCGGCCACGATGTGGACCGGCCGGGCTTACAGCGAGACATCAGCCGACTCCTGACCAAGTATCATGGCCTGCCGTTGAAGGAGATACGGGCCCGAGAAGTGGTAGAGGAGGTAATGCCCATCGCTTTTCGCTACCACCTGCGATTGCCTTCCCACCTGTGGCTATTAGGCAAGACCTTGGCCATGATGGAGGGAGTAGGTTTGCAACTGGACCCCGACTTTGACATCTTTGCCGTCAGCCAACCCTACGTGCGCAAGTTCCTCTGGCAGATGGCCTCACCCCAGACCTGGGGGAAACGCTTGTTGAAAACCGGCAGCGATTGGGGTGAGCTCCTGGCCGATCTGCCCCGCCGCGTATCCCACCTCACCGACCAGTTGGAAGAAGGGGACTTGCAGATCACCTTACGAATCCGAGAGCTCGAAGCCCTTTTCATCAGGCTGGACCGGGTGGGCAATCGCCTGGCCATCAGTGTCTTGCTGGCCGCTTTCATTGTCAGCCTGGCCCTGCTGATGCCCTCCTTTCTCGGCGGCCGGCAGGGTTGGATTTTCTGGCTCATCACTCTGGGCTTTGCAGCGGCCAGTGTCCTGGGGCTATGGCTGCTCTTTTCCATTTGGCGTTCAGGACGGCGGTAGGGATCGGTGAGGACGCCTTTAGGCCGCTACCACGTCAGTAGCCTCCACCGGGGGTTCGATAGGCACACCGGGGCGAATGCGGCGCAGAATAGCTTCCAGGGGGTCGCGGCGCTTGACCATGATCACCGTCTTGGGGCACTGGGCAGCCAGCCGCTCAGGGATATTGCCAAAAAGGGCCTGGGCGAAAGGACGACGAGGAGCCGCGCCTACCAGTACCAAATCGTAATCCACGGCCTGTTCTAGAATACCCTCTACGGCATCGGTCGCAGGCAACACCTGGTACGCGAAAGGGAAATCAATTCCTTTTGTTGTGGCCTTCAAATGTTCCAGACGGCGCTCCTGCTCTTCGGGGGTAGAGTCGTGGGTGCAGACATTGAGCATGGTCACGCTGGCGTCAAAGTGCACACCCAGTTGCGCAGCCAGTGAAGCAGCCAGAACGGCGTGAGGCCCGCCACTGGCGGGCACCAGAATGCGCTTGAGACTCTCCAGACCCTTGTGGCTGACTACCACCACATCACAAGGTGGGTTGTCCACCAGCCGGTCTATCACGTGGCCGAAGCGCCGTCCCCGGCTGCGGGTGTAGCCCCGCCAGTCCAGGACCATCAGCGAGGCCCGATGCTGGCGCGCCGTGCGGAAGATGCCTTTCACCTCGTCGCGCCCCAGACGAATCATGCTGTGAATCGGTACATCAGCTTCTTTGGCCGCAGCGATCACCCGCTCCAACAACGCCTTCCCCTCGGCCAAGAACATGCGCCCCTGCCGGATAGAAAGCTGAGCCGGCACGCGCACCACGTGCAGGGCCAGGATTTCCGCCTCGTTCTCGTGTGCCCAGGCGCTGATGAGAGGCATCAGGCGCTCTACCCGTGTCTTGCGGTCCAGGGGGAAAATGAGGGAATGGCGGCGCACGGTGACAATCTCCTCGTGCAGCACCAGTTCGGGCTCTTCCATAGCCTCCGAGGTACGGGCGTAGGCCAGATAGAAGATAAAACCGGCCCCGATCCAGGATACGACGGTGAACCAGGCGATGGGGCTGAGCCGGAAGAGAGAAAAGGCCAAAAGGATTTGAAAGGTGATACCCAGAATAGGTACCAGCGGCATGAAGGGCACTTTGAAGCCCCGATCCAGATCGGGGCGCAGCCTGCGCAAACGGATCACCGTCAGGTTGACCATGGCGAAAAGCATTAGAAACATGATGTCGGCCGCGCTGGCCACGTCTTTGATAGGAAGGGCAGAGACCATCAGAATCACCAGGCCCCCGGAGATGAAAATAGCCACGGCCGGCGTGCGCCGCCGAGGGTCAATCTTGCCGAAGAAAGGAGGCAGGTTGCGATCGCGCCCCATAGCGAATGAGACCCGCGAGGAGGAATAGATAGTGGCGTTGAGAGCCGAGATGGTAGAGACCAGACCGGCGAAGAGAAGGACATAAGCTCCAAAAGGCATCACCTGGCGAGCGGCCTCTACCATCGCCGTCTCCTCAAAGTGAGCCAGGAACTCCCAGGTGGTATCTACCCCGGCAGGCAGGGAAGCTCTCACATCGGCCGAGAGCTTGCCCAGATCAATAGCTCCCAGGGCTACAAAGCCCACCGCCAGGTAGATAATCACCACAATGCCAATAGCCGCAAAGATAGCCTTTGGCAGATTCCGCTTGGGGTTCTCCACCTCTTCTCCACACTGGGCGATTACCTCGTACCCCTGAAAGGCAATGGTGGTCAGTCCCATGGCCGAGATGATACTTATCAGACCTTGGGGAGCAAAAGGGACAAAGTGCTGTGTCCAGTGAGGAAGGCGAAAAAGCGCCACCAGACCAAACGCGGCGAAGGCAGCCAGGATCACAACCTTGGTCATGGTGACGATATTCCCTACCGCCCCGGTCTCCGAAGCGCCCAGGTAGTTGATGAAAGTGAAGATGATGGCCACAGCCACCGCCAGAGCTGTGGCCAGACCCTCCCGCTCCATTCCCGGCACAGTCACCCCACTGCGATGAAGGAGATCGGCAGCGTAAGAGCCAAAGCCCAGAGCATAAAGGCTACAGGCCAGCGAGTGGGCAAACCAGTCCATCCACCCCCCGAGGAATCCAAAAATGGGCGAAAGCCCCTCCTGGATCCACACATACCCCCCTCCGGCCTGGGGGAAGGCAGAACCCAATTCGGCGTAAGAAGCCGCAGTGAAAAGCGTCACTACTCCGTTGAGGAGAAAAGCGACCAAAAAGGCCGGTCCTGCTGCACCCGCTGCGTGGCCGGTGAGGACAAAGATGCCGGCGCCGATCATGGCTCCCACACCGATCATGGTGATGTCAAAGACGCTCAGATCACGGCTGAGAGTGACCTCAACCTTGGTTTTCCGGGCACCCATTGTTATCTCCTTGCGCAAAAAAGACCGCCACTCCTAACAGACCCCTCAAAAACGAGGGGGAGGGCGGTTGTTGCTGACGCTACCACAAGGTAGCGTCAACTATTTGGCTCGTTGACCCCGTCGCCGAATGTATCGTCTGGTCCGCTGCAAAAGCGCGACTCGCTTCGCCTCCGCCTCCATCGCCAAATCACCAAAGCGAAAGGCACGAGCTTTAAGCCAACGTAGAACAGCGGCCGCGCCCTGCCAATACTTCCTTCCCTCTCCTTCCCCACGAGCCCTATCGCGCCGATGGAGAGCATAGCTACTCACTCTACGCATCAAAGCGCCGTTTCTGGCTCTGGTCCTCGCCGCCTCTCCATCTTGCAGGCGGAACGACCTGATAATGTTTACCCTCTCCTCCATTTCGTCTCTCTTCCCCTGAACAATACCCACCGCTCGGAAATCAGGTCTCAGCAGACCGCAATAGCTCACTCGGTTACATGTCGGCCTACTCGCCGCGAATCAACCGAGGTCAAATGAGCCGGGCCGGGGTAGGCCAAAGGCACTGCCTTCGGCCTACCTCCTCAAAGCCCACGGTTTGCGGTCTACTGAGTCTCCCAGGCTTCGCTAGGCGAGCCCAGCAGATAATAGGCCAGAACTACCACCCCAATTACAATGGAGCTATCAGCCAAGTTGAAAACAGGCCATATCTTGAAATCTATAAAGTCAACCACGTAGCCCAGGCGCAGCCGGTCCAGCAGATTGCCCAAAGCTCCACCCAATTGTAACCCCAGGCTGACCTTGAGCCACCATTGACCTGCCGGCAGACGACGGTAGTAAAATATGATGGCTGCCACCACAATCACAGCGATGACGACAAAGAGCGAGCCCAGATCTGGGAACAGACCAAAGGCTGCGCCGGTGTTGGTTACGTGGGTGACGCTGACCCAGGGGGTCAAAGAAGCAATGGGGTTCCAGGACTGACCAGGACTCAAATTAGACAGAACCCAATACTTGCTGATCTGATCGGCTCCCAAAACCAGAAGAGCCACTACGGGCAAGATGATCTTTTCTCCAAAACGTCCGGTCAAATAGCAGTCTCCCTGTGTCATTTTCTTTGCAATCTGACGATCCGGCGCCGGAGCGCAAACGTGGTCCTTAACGGCTTTCGCGGCGCTGCTGGCAAGAGAGGCAGAGAGTAGCATAAGGCAAAGCTTTCAGGCGGGCCGGATCAATCTCTTTTCCACATCGCTCACATAAGCCGTATGTGCCCATTTCAAATCTCTCCAGAGCGTCC
Organism: Anaerolineae bacterium; assembly: GCA_029933115.1. Taxonomy (GTDB): domain Bacteria; phylum Chloroflexota; class Anaerolineae; order E26-bin7; family E26-bin7; genus E26-bin7. The sequence continues at coordinate 17,669 of JAOZOT010000028.1, forward strand.
TCCACCTGCTCCAGGAGGCGCTCCAGATTCTGGCGCAGGGCCAGGTCCTTGGCTTGCTCGAATACTTCGGTGGCATCATCGGCCATGTGATTGCCGTAACCCAGATTCTCCCGCTCTACGATGTTGGTCTGGCTAAGCTCGGTCAAGAGCCTTTCTTTCTCCGCTTCGAGTCGCATCCTGAGCTTTTCCCTCTTGCTTGCCATTTCGTCTACCTCCTTCGAACTGGCCACAGCCAGCCCGATAGTGACGCCCATATTTTACTCTATTGCCCGCGAAAAAGCAAATTAGGGAAAGGGCCTTCAAACAACGGTTTATCAACGAACAATCAGCGATTACTCTACGGGGCAAGTCCGCACGTAAACGTGGGCAAGTGATCGGGTGGGGCATGTTCCCACACAGAAGAGGGAAAATAGGGTGTTTTTTGGGCGGCGGCTTCGCCGCCGCCCAAAAAACCATAAATTTTTCCTCTCCTGCGCCCTCGGAGCGGGGCAGCCTGCCCAACCACGATTGAGTGCAGAGCTACCC
>JAOZOT010000805.1 GCA_029933115.1 Anaerolineae bacterium
CGCTCCTTTTTCTTTACACAATCTTTAACCCAACTTCATCGTCCCTTCACACAAGCCTGCTATACTGTATCCAGAATCTAGATAGCGTGAAACGGAGGTGTGACAATGATGATGGGTATGGGTTTCGGTTTATTTGGCCTGGTGTTCATGTTCCTTTTCCTGGCAGTGGTAATCGCTTTGGGCATCTGGCTGGTGAGCGCGCTTTTTCCCCGCGACACCCAATCAGTGACCCCTGATGGCCAAGACCTGAGCGCCCGCCAGATTCTGGACGTGCGCTACGCCCGAGGTGAGATCACCCGCGAGCAATACGAAACGATGAAACAAGACATCAACGGCGGGGGATAAGGAGGTGAAAATGGATCAACGAGTGATCGTCTACACTCAAAGCGGTTGACTGTTCTGTGGCCGGGTGAAAGAGTTCCTTTCACAAAAGGGAGTTACCTTTGTAGAGCGCGACGTGGCTCAAGATGAAGCCGCCCTGTCTGAACTGGAACGATTGGGCGTGATGACCACTCCGGTGACGCTGATAGGCGACGAAGTAGTGGTCGGCTTCGACCGTGATAGACTGAACGCTTTGCTCTTCAGTGAGGAGGTTTTGCAGAATGAATAGAATCAATTGGACACAAGTGCTGGTCTTTGGATCGGTGGTGCTGGTCGTTTTCCTCGTAGGGCTCAGCCTCTTGCCTGTGTTCTTCGGCGGCGGTTACGGAGGGATGGGGCCAGGGATGATGGGGCGCAGCGGCATGATGGGCGGCTGGTGCCCTTGGTGTGGCGGAACAGGGCGTTTTGGGGTGGGGCTGATAGGTAGTCTCTTCAGATTGCCCTTCATGCTGTTGGGTCTGCTAATCCCCATTGGCTTGTTGGGGCTATTGATCGTGGGCGGCGTCTGGCTGGTGCGCAGCACGGCCAGGGCTACTGTCCCATCAACTCCGGCTAAAGCTTGCCCGGCTTGCGGTCGGCCAGCCGAGTCCGACTGGCGGCACTGCCCCTATTGTGGCGGGGAGCTATAGGATGAGCGAAAAGAGGACACCCTGGTGGCTCATCGTCGTAGGTGGAGTGCTGGTCGGCTTGCTCCTGATAGCCTGCCTGGCCCTGGCTCTCAGATTCACCGGGCCGACGGTCGGTGGAGGATACCGCTCCAATGGTGAACAAATCTACTTCACCGCCACCAGCCAGCGTGGCACGCCTGTCACTTCGGACATGGGCATGGGGATGATGCGCGGCGGGACGATGGCCTGCGCCAGTTGTCACGGCCCTGACGGTCGCGGCGGCAGGGTGCGGATGATGATGCGTACCTTCGAGGCTCCCGACA
>JAOZOT010000806.1 GCA_029933115.1 Anaerolineae bacterium
CAAATCAATACCTGCTCAGCCGAGCGTCGAAACTGATCATGTTCGCTTGCCGACTCAACACGGCTTGATGGTCGCCTGGGGCCAGTTTGCTCAGCATATCGGCCTGATCGAGGGCTTGATGGATGTGTCAGTGCCTCAGAAGATGGTCCGGCACGCGCCCCAGAAGAAGCTCTTGGAATTTCTGATGGCCATTCTAGCCGGCGTCGAATACCTGCAAGACATCAATGCTGGCCCCCATCCCTTGGCTCGAGATCGGACTGTGGCCCAGGCCTGGGGCCAAGACAGCCTGGCTCACTACAGTGCTGTCAGTCGCACCTTGGCCGCTTGCGACCACGAGACGGTGAGGGCAGTGCGGGCTGTTTTGGATACCATCAGCCGACCGTTCATTCAGCAGGCTGTTGATGACGTCCTACTACACGACGGTTATTTGACCCTGGATCTGGACCTGATGGGTCGCTCCGTCAGCAAAACCAGCCAGAGCTATCCTGAGGCTGCTTTTGGTTGGATGGGCAATGGGGTCGGTCTGGGCTATCAGATGGCCCAAGTCTCCATGCCGACCCGACGCTATGGTCGCCAATGGTTGGCCGGCTTTCACCATCCCGGCGACACCGTCTCAGCAGAATGTCTCCAGGAACTGATCCCGGCCGCCGAGGAACGGTTGAAGATTCGACCACGCCGCCGCCCCGAACTACTGGAACCACAACCGGCGGCTCTGGCTCAGCGGATCGCCCAAGTCGAGACTTGGGCTCAAAAACAAGCGGAGCGAGCCGAACGGGCGCGGGAACGGCATGCCCTGCTTGGTGCGAAACTCAAAGCAACGGTTCAGACTTTAGCTGACCTGGAAGCCCAGTATGCCGCTCAGCAGCGCTCGGTCAAACCGACCGGCCGACCGGCTCAATTGCGCAAACAACGCCGGGGTTGGGAACGCCGGCGGGCGCGGGCTCAGGAGCAAGCTCAACAAGCAGAGGCCCGGGCCGAGCGTCACCGCCAGAAAGCGCAAGCCTTACGACAAGCTCATCAAGCTCTGGCCCGGCGCATGGCCCAATACCAGGCGGAGAATGCAGCCAACCCCCATCCTGTGGTCATCTTCGTGCGGATGGACGCCGGTTTTGCCAGCAGTCCCAATCTGGCTTGGTTGATCGAGATGGGCTATATCCCCTACACCAAGGCCAATAACAACAAAGTGGCCCAAGCCCTTTTGACTCGCGTTGACACGGAGACCGTGTGGGTCCGCGTCGGAGACAACGCCGAGATGACCGCCTGGGATGGATACCGCCTGAACGGCTGCCCTTATCCGCTGACCGTGGCCT
>JAOZOT010000807.1 GCA_029933115.1 Anaerolineae bacterium
CATAATTGTGAACCGATAGTCAACGAAAAAGGAGGTTCACAATGGGCCGAAAGAAACAGATTGATACCAGTTTGTACTTCTGTCCCTATCCCGACTGCTCCAACCAGGGCAAGGTGGGGTCAGATAACCAGATCATCGGTGCAGGCCGCTATGGAAAGCAGAAGACCCAGCTTCTGAAGTGCAAAGTGTGCAACCGCACTTTCTCGGCGCGGCGAGGCACTCCACTGTTCAATCTGAAGGCCAGCGAGGAGACATTTTATGACGTCATCGCCTGTCTGGCCGAGGGCAACGGGATTCGGGCCACAGCCAGGATTAAGAAGGTGGACAAGGACACCGTAGCCGACTGGCTAGATAAGGCTTCGCAACATGCGGAAGCAGTCTCCCGCTACCTGATGGTCAACCTGCACTTCGAAGAAGCGCAGTTGGACGAGTTCTGGAGCTTTGTCAAAAAAAGGAAGCCCGCTGCACGCCCTTGGAGAAGCTGCAGGCCGAGTATGGCGACCACTGGATCTGGATGAGCTTCGACCCGGTGCACAAGATCATTCCGGCCTTCGTCACCGGAGAGCTCAGCCAGGAAAAGGCAGATCAATTGATCGAACGGACCAAGGAAGTCAACGATGGCTCCCTGCACGTCTTCTTCAGTGACCAGAGGCCCCAATATCGTGAAGCGATCCTGAAATGGTTTGGTCAATGGGTGCAACCGGAGCGCAAAGGCACCCGAGGACGCCTCCCCAAGCCCCGGTTGGAGCCCCCTGAGGATCTGCTCTATGCCCAGGTGGTCAAGCACCGGTGCAAAGGCCGGGTGGTGAAAGTCACGACGAAGGTGATCTTCGGCACTCAGGAGGCCCTGGAGGCGTATCTGGAGCAATCACCGGTTAGCAAGCACATTAACACCACCTTTGTGGAGCGGCAGAACAACACCATGCGGCAGCACAATCGGCGCTTCACCCGCAAGACCTTGGGCTTCTCCAAGGATGACTATTGGCTGGAGCGGCAAATGTACCTGTCCGTGGCCTACCACCACTTCTGCCTGCCCCACAGCGGCTTGCGGGAGGAGATATCCCCACCGATCCCCACCAAAGGCAGTGGTTCTCCCAAAAAGTGGCGGCAGGTGACCCCTATGATGTCGGCAGGGGTAACGGACCACGTGTGGACCCTCCAGGAGTTGCTGACCTACCGACTGCCACCAGGTGCTCGTGCCGGTGCATTGTGCTCCCAACCAGATGCAGCGGCCAAGAGACCCTGCGCTGGCTGCCTTAGCAAAAGCGCTTCTAAAACCGATAATTATATCAATTGTTAAGGGACACTAG
>JAOZOT010000272.1 GCA_029933115.1 Anaerolineae bacterium
CCCCTGAATTTTCACCGGGAAGGAGGTGATGGCTGGAGAGCAATCAACTGGTAGTTTGACCTATGTGCAGGGTTCTGCACGCCGTAAACACATTCTCTGAAGAAGGAGGGGAGAAATGCTTACCAGACGATGGATTGCGAGCTTTGTAGCCCTGGTGGCCATCTTGTCACTGCTAGCCGCCTGCGGTCCCACGCCAACCCCGGAGGTAATAGAGAAGGTAGTCAAAGAGACCGTGGTGGTCGAGAAAGAGGTTGAGGTCACCAAGGTCGTGGAGGTGGAGAAAGAAGTGGTGATAACCCCCACGCCCGTTCCGGTGGCGAGGCCGGGGGATATCGTCATCAAAGCTATGGGCTACGGCGGGCCATCTGACGTGACCCGGGTTACCAACCTCCAAGAAGCGGCCGGGAGACTGAACAAAAAGTTCAAGAAGGAGGAGAAGGATATCCACATCGTGCTGGAAGTCTCCGAGTTCGAGACGGCCGGAGACCAAGACGGATTCCGACAGAGATTTGTCCTGGCCTGCAAGGCAGGCACCGCACCCTGCATCAGGACCTTCTCCTACACAGAGATCCCGGAATGGGTAGAGGCTGGCTACATCATCTCTCTCGACGAGTACATTGAGCAGTACCCGGACGTGTTCGGTGACACTATCCCCGCTCTGTGGGATGCCGTGACCTGGAAAGGCAAGCGGTATGGCGTCCTCCAGGACACTGAGGTGCGGGTCATCTTCTACCGCAAGGATAAGCTCAAGGAACTGGGTTGGAGCGACGCTGAAATCGAGGCGCTGCCCCAAAAGGTCATTGACGGCGAGTTCACACTGGATGACCTGGTAGCCGTGGCCAAAGAGTCGGTGGAGAAGGGGGTCACCAAATGGGGCATCTATCACCGACCCAGCAAGGGCAACACTTTCCTCCACCCATACCTGGCCTATGGTGGCACCCTTCAAAACCCGGACACCGGCAAGCTGGTGCTGGACGAGTCGGCCGCCCTGGGCAACCTGGAGTTCCACTATAACATCTGCCAGGAGGCCAAGGTCACTCCGCCGGAGATCACCAGCTACGGCTGGCGGGATGGCATCCATCCGGCCGTAGTGATGGGCGACACCCTCTTCTGGTTCGGTGGCACCTGGCACTGGGCCGAGTACCAGCGGGTTGACTACGGACAGGGGACATGGACGGCAGACGACATGAAGGAGCTGTTTGGGGTTATGCTCTACCCCGCGGCCGAGAAAGGCGGCAAGCCTGTCTCTAGCTCCAACCCCTACGTCTACATGATCTCCTCGTCCTGCCAGAACCCTGACATCGCCTTCCAGGTCATCGCCGAGGCCTCCAGCCCCGATCTGGTGGTCAAGCACGCCCTGAAGAGCGGCCACCTGGCCTGGCGGAAAGCCGCTCTAGAGGTGGACGAGTATAAGGCGGACGAGTTCACCAGCAGCGTCACGCCTTACTTGGAGTACACCAGCTTCATGCCCGCCCATCCTATGTGGAATGACTATCTGACGACCTGGTACAACACAATCCAGGGCGTGGAGTTGGGTGAGATGACGCCGGAAGAGGCCCTGGACTTCCTCAAGAGCGAGCTCCAGGCGACCATCGGTGACGAACTGGAAGTCGTGCCCTAGCTGCTCACCCGGCTAACGGCCAAGACCCAACCCGGCCTGTTCCTCCGCAATACGACTTGGAAAATAAGGGGTTTTTGGGGGAACAGGCCGGGCTAATCAACTGCGTACTTTTTGTAAGGGAGATGCAAATGTGATAACTCAAGCAACGGTGATAGAAAGCCCCGAGGGAAGACCGGCAACTTTTCTCGCTCGCCTCAAGAACTTTGCAGTCTATGTGCCCTTTCTGGGGCCCTTTCTTTTTCTTGTGGCAACCTATTTCTTTCTTCCCGTTGTTCTCACCACTGCTCTCTCCTTCACCAGCATGGATAGCAAAATGCAGTGGGAGATCGTCGGCCTGGAGAATTTCAGAAGACTCTTTTCCGATCCTATCATCCCCAGAATTGCACGCAATACCGTCATATACGTCGTGTTCACTTGCATATTCAACGTCGCCTTTGGCTTTTTCCTGGCCCTCCTGACCACCTATTTCGTGGAGCGAGAGAACATCGGGCTGATCTTTCGCTCGATCTGGCTGTTGCCGCGTATGACACCTTCCGTCATCTACATCATCATGTGGCAATGGTTCGTCTCTCCCACAGAGGCTGGGTTTGTGAACCAGATTCTACATGCCCTTGGCCGACCGCCGCAAGCCTGGCTGGCCAGGCAACCTATGCCCATTGTCATCCTGGTGAACGGGGTCATCGGCGCCTCTTTTGGAATGATCATCTTCTCGGCAGCCATCAAATCCATCCCTGTGGACCTCATCAGGGCGGCCAGGGTAGACGGCGCCTCCGATCTGGCTATCGTGCGCCGCATCATCGTGCCCATGCTTAAATGGCCCATCATGTTCCTGACTATCTGGCAGACCTTGTCGCTGCTGGCCTCTTACGAGTACATCCTGCTGCTGACCGATGGCGGCCCCTTCTACAAAAGCGAGGTGTGGTCTCTGAACGCCTATCACCGGGCCTTTTCCAGCCTGCAATTTGGCTACGGCGCTTCCATCGCCTTGGTCCTGGTTATAGTGGGCGTCATAGCCACTATTATTATGTTAAAGCTCTTCGGCTTTCAGCGGCTGATGGAGCCGGCGAAGGCCGGCGCCTGAATACAACCTTCCGATTGCCGGAGCAACTGCGAGATATGGAGAAACACCCATGTCAGCCCCAGAGACTCTAACAACTGCACCTACCGAGCTTGTGGCCAGGGTGCCACTGTGGGAGAGAATCCGAATCAGAGCCGGCAAAGTCCTGGCTTATTCCCTCATCGTCATTGTGTCACTGCCCATCATCGTGATGTACGTTTGGCTCTTCATGCAATCCATCAGCACGCAAGTGCTGTTGGGTTTCATACCCAAAAAGCTCAGCCTGAATAATTGGCGGTTCCTGTGGAGTGAGGTCACCATCGGGGTGAGGACTTATACCAGCATCTGGCCTGTGGTGCTCAATACCTTTGTCTTTGCTATGGGCGTAACGTTCGTAGTCGTGCTGGTGAGCGCCCTCTCCGGCTTTGCCCTCTCGCGGTTCCAGTTCCGAGGGCGAACCCAACTCACACAGATGACTATCTTGCTCCACGCCTTTCCCGGCGTGACTCTTCTGATTGCCATCTACTACATCCTTTTCGTCCTCTGGAAGGTGCCAATCATTGGGCCCATCATTGGATTGAATAGCATTTGGGGCGTAGTTTTCGTAAAGTCCGCACTGGAGATTCCTATGGCCGCCTGGATCGTAAAGGGATTCTTCGATGACATCCCCTGGGACATCGAATGGGCAGCTTATGTGGACGGTTGCAGCCGGCTGCAAGCCTGGCGCAGAGTTATCTTGCCTGTGATCCAGCCCGGCATTGCTTCTGTCGCTATTTTCGCCTTCCTGGCCGGGTGGTCAGAGTTTCTCTACCTGTTCACCTTCATCTTCGAGCAGAAGAATTTCACCCTCTCCCTGTACGTGAAGCAGCTCATCGGCGACTTCAAGTTTGTGGACTATGGGCTTCTGTCGGCCGCCGCCCTGTTTTATATGATTCCACCTCTGCTATTCTTCCTCTTCACTCAGAAGTCGCTGCTGAGGGTTTCTTTCGGCGGAGTCAAAGGGTAGGGAGGAGAAAATGCGAGTAGATCTCAAGAACATCTGCAAGCAATTCGGCAACGTCGTGGCCGTAGACGATTTGAACCTGGATATCAAGCACGGTGAGTTCATCTCTCTGCTTGGGCCCAGCGGTTGCGGCAAGACGACGACGCTGCTCATGGTGGCCGGCATTTATAAACCCACCGCAGGCCACATCTATTTTGGGGAAAGGATCGTCAACGATCTGCCGCCCAAGGATCGCAACATCGGCATGGTCTTCCAGAGCTATGCCCTCTACCCGCACATGACCGTTTTCGAGAATCTGACTTTTCCCATGCAGCTTCAGAAAGTGCCGAGAGATGAGATGAAAAAACGAGCCCAGCGGGTGGCCGATATGATGGGCATCGGGCATCTGATGGATCGCAAGCCGGCACAACTCTCCGGTGGGCAGCAACAGCGCGTGGCCCTGGGCCGAGCCCTGGTCAAAGAGCCCCAGTTGCTGCTGTTCGACGAGCCGCTGTCGAACCTCGATGCCCGCCTGCGCCTCTCAATGCGCGCCGAGATCAAGCGCCTCCAGTTCGAGCTGGGCATTACATCCATCTATGTGACCCACGACCAGGTAGAGGCCATGACCATGGCCGACCGCATTGCCGTCATGAAGGAGGGGCGACTGCAGGCCTACTGCCCTCCAGACGAACTGTACGACCGGCCGCGCACCCTGTTCGTCGCCGGCTTTGTGGGCAACCCGCCGATGAACTTCTTGGACGTGGAGGTCGTCCGCGAGAACGGCGAGTATCATGCCCGCCGGGCAGGATTCGACGTGGTGGTGCCGGCCGACCGAGGCGAGAAGGCTGTTGACAGAGGCAACGTCATCCTGGGCATCCGCCCCGAGGACGTGACCATCGCTGACGATGAGGGAATCGCCGGTGAAATCTATGTCGTCGAACCGCTGGGCCGCGACGATCTGATTGACGTACGCATTGGTGAGATCAGCATCCATGTGCTGGCCGATCCTGCCCTGGGCTTGAGAATGGGTCAGACCGTGAGACTCAATTTCAACACCCACAAAGTGCAGTTCTTTGACCCTCAGACGGAAAATTCGCTGCTCTGGACCGACTAGAACGCGAAGCGTGAACCATCCCTCACGCCTCACGGTCACGGACCTCGGCCGCCATCACCTTGAAAGCCGAAGTAGACAAACCTTTTAGAGCCAGGCTGAGCAAATCATTGGACGCCTGAGCCTGCCAATGCCGGCAGGGCGAAGCAAGTGTCCTGCGCACATCACGGGATGAAAGGCTTCGCCTGATCGTACCCACAAGGGCTTTGGCGTCTTTGTTATGTGACGCCTGCCGTACTTTGGGCTTGCGCTGCGAAGCCCGGGGAGCTTGAGGGGTACCCCATCAACCCCACCTCCCGACCCTGACAGCGTGTCTGAAAAATGCTCGTAGTGGCGACTTGAGTCGCTAATGAC
>JAOZOT010000029.1:0-13242 GCA_029933115.1 Anaerolineae bacterium
AGCAATTGTCTACATTGACGGCGCCAAGGAATTAGCACTCTAATATCGAGAGTGCTAAAAGGCTGTCTTAAATGATACCACGAACTGTCTGTTCTGTCAAGTGTCCGAGAGCGTGCGGTAATTGTTCTGCCGCCCGACGATGCCCTTGGATCTTGCTCCGAAAAAGGGGCTATCTGTTTCGTTTGCAGACAGCCCCCTTCAGCTACTCGCGGGTGAAAGCCAACCCCAGAGTCACATCGCCTCTCTACTCTTTCTCTGCCTCTCGCTTGGCTTCGGCGATGATGCTCTCTACGAGGTGGCCGGGCACTTCTTCGTAATGTGAGAATTCCATGGAGAAGATGCCCCGTCCCTGGGTGATGGAACGCAGGTCGGTGGCGTAGCGTTGCATCTCGGCCAGGGGCACCTGAGCAGTGATGATGCTGTTGCCCCGTTGCTGTTCCATGCCTTGCACCCGGGCTCGTTTGGTGTTGAGGTCGCCCAGCACATCGCCCATGTATTCCTCGGGCACGGTGATGGTCACGCTCATAATGGGTTCCAGGAGCACGGGGCCGGCCTCGGGGATGCCTTTTTTGAAAGCCAGGTGGGCAGCCAGCCGGAAGGCGATTTCCTGGGAGTCCACCGGGTGGTAGGAGCCGTCGTAGAGGGTAGCCCGGAAGTCAACGGTGGGATAACCGGCCAGCACCCCTTTCTGCATGATTTCCCGCAGCCCCTTCTCCACAGCGGGGATGAACTGTTTGGGCACGGCACCGCCAAAGATCTCGTCCACGAACTCGAAGCCGGAGCCACGCGGCAGAGGTTCGAAGCGAATGAAAACGTCCCCAAACTGTCCGCGCCCACCGGTTTGCTTCTTGTGCCGCCCCTGGGCTTCGGCCTTTTTGGTGATGGTTTCTCGGTAGGGCACTTTGGGTATCGAGGTCAGAATATCTACCCCGAACTTTTGCTTCAGGCGCCGGGCGGCAATGTCCACATGAGACTCACCCATGCCCGAGAGGATGGTCTCTCCTGTGCCAGGCTCCCGCTCTACTCGTAGAGTTGGGTCCTCCTCCACCAGACGGTTCAGAGCTGTGCCCATCTTGTCCAGGTCGGCCTTTGTCTTGGGGGTAACGGCTACCGAGAAGACGGGTTTGGGGAAGCTGATGGAGGGCAGAACTATCGGGTGTCCTTTGTCGCAGAGGGTTTGACCGGTGGTCGTGGCCGATAGCTTGGCTACCCCGCCGATGTCCCCCGTCTGGACCATTTTGACCGGCTCTTGCTCTTTGCCTCGTATGAGGTACAGTTGGCCGATGCGCTCCTCTTCGCCGCTGAGGGGGTTGAAAACGCGCGAGTCGGATTCCATCGTTCCTGAGTAGACGCGGAAGTAGGTCAATTTGCCCACATAGGGGTCGGCGATGGTCTTGAAGACCACGGCTGAGAGAGGGGCCATGGGAGTTGGCTCCAGAATCTCTTCTTCGCCAGTGGCCGGATTTGTCCCTTTTATCGCTGGGCGGTCCGCCGGCGAGGGGAGGTAGTCAATGAGAGCCTGAAGCAGCGGCCGAACGCCCAGGTTCAGAGTCGCCGAACCGCAGAGGACAGGGATTACCTTCCTGCTTTTGACACCGATTGCCAGTCCGCGTTTGATTTCTTCCTCGGTGAGTTCTTCCCCCTCCAGGTATTTCACGATCAGCTCGTCGTCGCCTTCGGCCGCTGCCTCGATTAAACGTAGGCGGTATTCCTCTATCTCGTCCTCCAGACCTGCCGGTATCTCGCCTTCCTCGGCTTTGTCGCCCAGGTAGGCTTTCATGGACACCAAATCCACCACGCCTTTAAATTGGCTTTCGCTGCCAATAGGCAACTGGATAGGAATCATGTTCCCTTCAAACTTTTGGCCCAACTGCTCCAAGGTGCCTGTGAAGCTGGCGTTCTCACGGTCCATCTTGTTGATAAAGACCAGGCGTGGCAGGTCTTGCTCATCGGCAAAGCTCCATACCAGTTCTGTGCCTACTTCAACGCCAGAGACGGCATCCAACACCACTACCACCCCATCGGCCACTCTGACTGCTCCCTTGACCTCGCCCACAAAGTCTATGTAGCCGGGGGTGTCCAGAATGTTGATCTTGTGGCTGTTCCACTCACAAGGTATAATTGAAGTATTCAGCGAAATCTTGCGTCGGATCTCCTCGGGATCATAGTCGGAGACGGTGGTTCCATCTTCCACTCTCCCCAATCGGCCGGTAGCGCCTGTATCGAAGATCATGGCCTCGGCCAGCGAGGTTTTGCCGGCGCTACCGTGAGCGATAAGGGCGACGTTCCGCAATTGCTCGGTCTTGTAACTATTCGTCATCAAATCCTCCTTACGAAATGGCTTGTGGCTGATAGCCGGCGGCCGATAGCTGATGGCCTATGGCTGATGGCCTATCGCTGTAGACTTTGAGCACGTTCTACCCTAATTGTAAAACATATTGCCTCAGATGTCAATGATGTCAAAGTCGCTTTTCTCAAAAGAAGACAGCCACTCTGGGAGTGGCTGTCTGGGTGTGGCCTCTGACCGTGTCAACCATTTGCCCGTGGTGCATCTCTTTAGGTTTCGCCAGGATGGATTTGTCAATTTCAAGCACCGCTCACCGCCCCCAGCTCTCTCCCCCATCAACCGACCGGTAGACGCCATGGTCCACCAGCCCCACGAAGAGGGTGCCGTCGCGGGCATAGTCCGGCGAGATGGCCAGGGAGAGCACTGAGGGCGGTTTGCCGTCGTCCTTGAGCGGGAGGCCGACGTTGACCGGCCGCCAGGTACGGCCACCGTCGGTGGATTTGACGACGCCTTTATCGAGGCCGGCGAAGAGGGTGCCATCTCTTTCAAAGTCCGGCGAGAGAGCCAGAGCTCTGACCCAGACCGTGCCCTCTGGTAGGCCCGCGCTCAAATCCTGCCAGGTGAGGCCACCGTCGAGAGACCGGTGCAATTGGCCAAAAAGGACTCCGACGAAGAGCAGCCCATCGGTGGGGAAGCGGGGAGAGAGAGCTAGGGACTGCATCGACCACCATTCCTCCTCAAAGACCTGCTCCCAGGAGGTGCCTCCATCGGTGGAGCGATAGAGTCCCTGGTTCTTCAGCCAGGCGTAGATTGTGCGATCTGTAGCGTAGCCAGGAGAGAAAGCGATGGCATCCACGCCAGAAGTGGAGTCGGGCAGCCCCCGCTCCGACACCTGCCAGCTCTCGCCGCCGTCGGTGGAAACGAAAATGCGCGGGGCAAGGTAATTGCCCCCGACGTAGACAGTCCTGTCCTGACTGTATGCTGGCGAGACAGCCAGGGCGGAGATGGGGAAGACAGTCGGCAGTCCCCGTCCCAGGGTTTGCCAGGTGTTCCCCCCATCGGTTGAACGATGGAGTCGCCGGCCGGCGGTGGCAAAGAGAGTCCTATCTTGGGGATAGTCCGGCGAAAGGGCCAGGTGGAAAAGGTCGGGGTCGCTGCCCCGCGCCGGAAAGCCCGTCTCTTGCCAGTGCAGACCCCCGTCGGTGGAGAGGAACACCCCCGCGGCGGCACTGCCAGCGTAGACGGTTCGGTCCTGGGCGTAGGCCGGGGAGATAGCTACAGTGTCTACGTCTACTTCGTAAGGCTGAACCACGGCGGCTGTCCAGCTTAGCTCATCCACAGCCACGCGGTAGATGCCTCCGTCCCCAGTACCCAGGAGGAGGGAGTTGTCATCCAGGAGGGTCAGAGCTGTGACCCTGGAGTCGAAGGGCAGGCCGCTTTGGAGCCTCTGCCACGAGTTGCCGCCGTCAATGGAGCGGTAGAGGCGCGAGCTCTCCGACCTCTCGGCCCACCCGGCAAGCAAGGCATAAAGGGTCTGGTTTTGGGCGAATGAGGGTGAGGGGGCCAAAGCGATGAAATCGGCGTTCTCGTAAAGCAGGCCGGCGTTGGCTGCTTCCCAGGTGCGCCCGCCGTCGGTGGTGCGCAACAGACCGATCCCGTCGAAGGCGACGAAGGCCGTCCCATCTTCGGCAAAGGTCGGTGACAGAGCCAAAGCCTCAGCCTTTCCGCTCATCAGCTCCTGCCAGCTATCCCCGCCATCGGTCGAGGCCAGGAGGGCACTGTGGTCCGGGCCGCTCATCCCGACCCACAGGGTACTGTCGTTGGCATAGGTGGGGGAGAGGGTCAGCGTTCCCAGGCGACGGTTGTCTGGCTCGCCGGCGTAGCGCTCTCCCAGGGCTATCCAGTGAACTCCGCCATCAGTGGAGCGGAAAAGCCCCTGCCAATACGAGTGGGCGAAGACGGTGGCATCGTCGGCGTAGTGAGGAGAGACAGCCACCCCCTGAACGAGGAGGTCGCTCAGCCCCTGGCCGGTCAGTCGCCAAGAGCGCCCCCCATCGGTGGATCTGTAGACCCCTCCCCCGCTGGGACCCAAGGACACCCCGACGAAGATGGTCTGGTCGTCCGCATAATTTGGGGACAGAGCCAGAGAGGTCACCCATTGGTCAGGGGGGAGACCGCCGCTGACCAGACCCCATGATTCCCCACCGTCGGTGGATTTGTAGAGCTTGTTCTCCACGATGGCGAAAAGGGTGCTATCTTCCTCGAAATTGGGGGAGGCTACAATCTTCTGAACCGGACTGGCCGGCAACGTCACCGGCTGAGGGGGTGAGGCCGGCGGCAGTTCTCCACCGCTGGGAGCCATGACCAGGATGCGTCCTTCCCGTCCACGCAGGTAGAGGCGACCGGTAGCCGGGTCCAAAGCGTCCAACTCATAGTCCCCCTCCAGAAGTATCGTGGCTATCAGGCTGGCCGTCTCGGCGTCAATGACCCGCAGTCGCGTGCGCTCGAAGCCGCTCTCGGTCAAGTAGACGCGCCTGGCAGTCGGGTCCACCCGCACCGGCCCGCTGACGCCTTCCAGGCGGGCCACGTATCGCTTGCCCGCCTCCAGCACACTCAGGAAGCTCCGGTCGAACCAGGCGCGGGTCACATAGGCCAGCCCGGTCAGAGGATCCACGTCAACGGATTGCACGCTGCGCTCGGTGTCAGTCAGGACGCGGGTGAGAGTGAGCTCGTCGTAGACGTAAAGGTAGTTGCCGTTGTTGGAACCGGGGGTATTGTTGTTGACGATGGCGTAGAGCAACCCGCGCTGGGGGTCAACCGTCAGGTCGAGAGCGAAGGGGGTGTAGAACTGCTCAGGCCCGGCGGAGAGACCCTCGATCTCACTGAGCACGGCCTGTGTATCGGGATCGGCGATGTAGACCCCGTGCTCCACGATGTAAACTCGGCCCGTCACCGGATTGACGACCGGCTTTCCCACCTGGGGGATGAGCCCCACAGTTTGATAGCGGCCGGTGTCGAGGATGCGGGTGCCCTGGCCCTCGGCGTCGCCGACGTAGAGCCGTCCCCGCTCCTGGTCCAGAGCCATAGAGCCACGGCCGGGGATGACCTCCAACTCCTCGTAACCGGTGTTATCAATAATGTGCAGCCTATCGGTGCTGTCGGTGGCGTACAAGCGTTGGGCCTGGGGGTCAACCTCCAGATCCATCACCGCGATGGCTGTGGGAATCCTGTCCACAATAGTCTCCCGCTCGACGTCAAGAATCAGCACCTGGTTTTCGTAGGTCTGGGCAACGTAAAGTTGGTTGAGGGCGGGGTCAACAGCCAGGCCGTACACGTTGATGGGCGTCGGTATCTCGGCCACAGGCTTCATAGTGCGCCCGTCAACGATAATCACACCTGGTTCCTCGCTGAACCCCTTGCCGATGTAGAGGCGGTCCAATGCCTCATCCACGGCCAGAACACCGGACTGGTACTCGTCACCTACGGCCAGGCCGGCCAGCAGGCTTCCATCGTCTCCGTCCAGAGCCAGGATCTGATTGCGGCCCTCGGAGCTGAGGGCTACGTAGAGGCGATTGGCGAGAGTGTTGACGGCCATGTCCTGGAGCGGGCTATCCAGAGAGATGGTGGTGATGACCTCCAGGGTACTGGCTGAGACGATCTCAAGGATTGTAGGATTAGAGCGGGCCAAGTAAAGGCGGTCGGCGGGCGGGTTGACGGCCAACAGCCCTACCATCCCCGACGAGGCCGGCCTGGTCCGCCGCAACTCATGGTAATCGTCGCCGTCCAGAGCCCGCAGCAAGCTGCCGTTCACCACATACACCACGCTGTCGGCCGGGTCTACCGCCACCGCCCGGACCTCTTCAATGGTCGTCAGCAACTTGTTGGTAGCCCCGTTGATGACGGAGAGGGTCTCATCGCCGTTGGTCACATAGACGCGGTTGGTCACTTCGTCCACGACCACTTTGCCTGCCGGGTAGCCGCTCGGTCCCACGTCAATAGTGGCAAGGACCTCCCTGGTTTGCCCATCAATGACCGAGACCCGTCCCCCGCTCCCCACGCCGACTTGGGTGTGCACGTAGACCAGGTGGGTAGCGGGGTTAACGGCCATATTCTCCGGATAGTAGCCGTTGCCGGCCGGCACACCCAGAGAAAGCTCCGCCAGCACCGCCGGCAGCCCTCCCTCAGCCTGGGGAGGCGGCGTAGGCTCGCTCCCGGATGTGGTGGAGGTTGTGGCCGTCGGTGTTGGAGTCCTGCTGGCGGGTGTTGAGACTATTCGCAACTCTGGAGTAGGCCCGCCAACGACAGCGCCCGACGTCCCTTGTCCCACTTCCGAAGGTGTCGCAGCCGGCCCGCAGCCGGCCGCGAGGGCCAACAGGAGCGAACCCCATAACATCGCTTTCACTTTCATAACCCATCACCTCACGCATCACGTTCTACTCTTCACACCCCACCCACAACAATAACTATCGCACATTTTGGTCCAACTGTCAAATCGGCGCCAAAATTGCTTCTGGCGGGTTTGTCAAAATTGTGATTTTATGGTAAGATAGAACACAACATAATCCAGTCAGAATAGCGAAATCTCACAGTAGGTGGAGAGCTTTTGGATGCCTGAAGAGAGGAACCCACACCAGGGGAGGCCTAAACTTCCCTCAAAACAGGAGCAGATCTCGAGCTTGCTTAGGCTGGGCATCCTCGCAGCAGACGTAGGCCGGCGGGCTGATGCCCGTGCTTGCTTTGCTGCTGTTTTGGATATGGATCCAAACAATGAACAGGCTCTTCTCTGGCAGGCTGGTCTGGCCGATGACCCCCGCGAGAGCCTAGCCTATCTGGCCCGGGTGCTGACCATCAATCCGCGGAACAAGTACGCCAAAGCGGGCATCCGCTGGGCCCGCAAGCGGGTGACCAAGTTCGAGCAGGCCGGTCGCCCGGTTCAGGGCCCGCCCCGTCCGGTGGACCTGACTTCGCCGACGGTTCGGGCCAGAGGCAAAGAGGCTGTCAAAGCTCATCGCGCCCGGCGTTTGATATCGAGCATTGGCGGGGCTATGCTTCTCTGTGTGCTGGCCTTTTTGGGCGGTGGCTTGTTTGCTCTCGCCGGGGGCGGTGATCGGCAGACTGTAGGGGCTGCGTCGTTGCCTGCTGTCGCAACCTTCACGGCCACTCTGCGTCCAACCTTCACCGCCACGGCCACAGCAACGAGCACGCCGACGCCCACGCTCACCCCTACGGATACGCCGCTGCCTACCGACACTCCCACCGAGACTCTCACGCCTAGCCCCACCCCAACGGCAAGCCCTACAGCTACGCCGACCTTTACTCCGCCTCCTACGGACACCCCTTCGCCCCGGCCGACGGCCACGCCGACCTTTACTCCGCCTCCTACAGATACTCCCTCGCCTCAGCCGACGGCCACGCCGACTATCGTGGCCACAGACACTCCTGTTCCCACACCGACCCTGAACCCGGCGAGTGAACCCGCACCGCCTCTAGCTACTTCCAACAAGTGGATAGATATTAACCTCAGTTCCCAGACCTTGTCGGCTTACGAGGGAGATATACCCGTTTATTGGGCCTTGGTTTCGACGGGAACCCGCTGGACTCCTACTGTCACAGGCCGCTACCATATCTACCTGAAGGTTCGTTCTCAAACCATGTCTGGCCCTGGCTACTACTTGCCCAATGTCCCTTACGTCATGTTTTTCTACAAAGGTTACTCCCTTCACGGCACCTATTGGCACGACAATTTCGGCCAACCGATGAGCCACGGCTGTGTTAACCTGCGGACCGAGGACGCCCGGTGGCTTTACGAGTGGTCTGGCCCTGCCGTGCCCCCCGGTAAGAACTATGTGCGGGCCGGTGACGAGAATCCAGGCACGCCGGTGGTGGTGCACTACTAGCGAGATTTGATTTTATGCAAAGTTAATGGTACAATATGAGAGCAAGAGTAGGCACTTGGAAGGAGCATTGGCCATGCAGGAGCAAATAAGGCAATTCCTTGACTTTCTTGCTGTGGAGCAGGACTATTCGGAGAACACGATAGCTGCTTATCGGAACGACTTGTCCCAGTTCGCCCGATTTCTGGCCAGAATGGAGTCACCGATCACAGCCTGGACAGAGGTGAAGAAAGATGACATTGTAAACTATATCATGCATCTGAAGGAGCGAGAGTACACCTCTTCCACCGTGGCCCGTAAAGTAGCTGCTATCAAGTCGTTCTTTCACTTTCTGTTGGCCGGAGGCGTCATTGGAGAAGATCCAACGGCTACCTTGGAATCACCCAAGGTGAAGAAACGCCTTCCCAAAGCCCTGAGTCACGATCTCGTCAATCGCCTGCTGGCCGAGGCTGGCAAGTCTTCCACCCCCAAAGGCCAACGCGATAAAGCCCTCCTCGAACTGCTCTATGCTACCGGGATGCGGGTCAGTGAGCTCGTCTTGCTGAATATTGACGACGTCAACCTGACCAAAGCTAACGTGCAGTGTCTTGGCAAAGGAAACAAAAAGAGGACCATTCCTATCTACGACCGGGCTGTTCAGGCTCTGGGAGAATATTTGCAGAAGGGTAGGCCCCGCCTGGTGAAGGATCCCAATGAAAAGGCACTCTTTCTCAACCACCGGGGCAAGCGGCTGACTCGACAGGGGCTCTGGCTTATTATCAAGCACTACGCTGATGAGATAGGTATAGGTTCTGAGGTCACCCCCCACACTCTGCGTCACTCCTTCGCCACCCACATGCTCAGTGGCGGAGCCGGCCTGCGCGAAGTCCAGAAGCTCCTGGGCCACGCTAATATCTCGACCACTCAGGTTTATACTCATCTCAACAGCGAGCGGCCGGATGAAGTCTACGAGGAGTCGCCCTCCAGAGCAGAGTGATATGGATGTGGAATTTTTCACCAGAGAAGAATTCGAGGAGGCAGCCGATTTCATCCGTAGCCGCACCCAGCGCAGTCCGAGCGTGGGCCTGATATTGGGATCGGGCCTTGGCTCTCTGGCCGCCAATGTAACCGAGCCGGATATTATCGTCTATAGCGACATCCCCCATTTCCCTGTCTCGACCGTCGAAGGTCATCCTGGCAAGTTGGTAATCGGCCGGTTGGAAGGGCTGGAAGTGCTGATCATGCAGGGACGCGCCCACTACTACGAGGGCTACTCCATGCAACGCATTGCCTTGCCCGTCCGTGTCATGCACATTCTGGGCATCAACACGCTCATTGTGACCAACGCTGCCGGCGGCCTCAACCCCGCTTTTCGGCCCGGTGACCTGATGCTCATCACCGACCACATAAACTTGATTGGTATGGCCGGCCTTAACCCCTTGCGCGGCCCCAACGATCCCCACCTGGGGCCTCGCTTCCCTGATATGTCGCAAGCCTACGATCCCGAGTTGAGACAGATAGCCCTCCAGGTAGCCACCGGGTTGGGCTTGTCTTTGCGGCAGGGTGTCTACATCTGCTTGGCCGGGCCTAGTTTTGAGACGCCTGCGGACCTGCGCTTCCTGCGGATGATCGGAGCCGACGCTGTGGGCATGTCCACCGTACCCGAAGTCACAGCAGCTCGCCACGCCGGTATGAGAGTGCTGGGACTGTCTGGCATCAGCAACGTGGCCAGCCCAGAGCCGGGCGAGGGCCACGAAACTACCCACGAAGAAGTGCTTGAAGCGGGCAAAATGGTGGTGCCCAAGCTCATCGCTCTCATCAAAGGAATTCTCCGCGAGATAGGGAGACAACGTTAAGCTAATCACACAGACGGCAGATGATCCTATTTCAATTGGTAAAAGTAATCTCGGAATATTCTTTCTGGTTGTATGGCCTCTGCGGGATTGGCATTATTTATTATATTTGGATAGCTGTACAAGCCAGGCGCGAGGCAGAGCGGACCATCTTTACTTTGGAAAGGGAGACGACTACCGGGCAAGCTTACCGGGCCCTCAGCGTGGCTTTGGTCTTTGCCGTGATCGCAGCCATCATCTTTTTCATCGCCGATGTGCTGGAACCACGCCTTGATTTCCCCGTCATCGAGGAGGCTACCCCGGCTGCATTGTTGATACCTACCCCGTCACCCAGCCCGGTGCCACCTACTATAACACCTACACCCACCCCCACCCGGGTACGTCCCACACCCCGCCCACAAGGGCCTACCGAGACTCCCACCCCGACGGCTACGCCTGTTCCACCTACTCCGATGTGTCCCAACCCTGGGGTTCAGATCACTTCCCCAGGGATGGATGCTGTTTTGAACGGTCCTGTTCAGATTCTGGGTACAGCCAATATCCCCAATTTCCAGTACTACAAGGTCGAAGTGGGGTCGGGAGAGCACCCTACTACCTGGAGTATATTCAGCGATATTCACAAATCACCTATCGCGGGCGGTCTCCTCGACATCTGGGATCCATCGGCCTATCCTCCCGGGGTCTATAAGCTGCGCTTGACTGTGGTTGACAATACCGGCAACTATCCCTTGCCCTGCGAGGTGCGGGTCGTCGTGGAGCATTAATCTGGTTCTCGGTGGGTGGCAAATAGCAAAAGGACCATGCCAAAGTTGAACAAGCTGCTGATACCATTATTGATCGCCGTTCTATCTGCTCTCCCCCTCCTCGGCTGTGAGCCTATCCCTGCCCCTGAATCCACCACTCGACTTGCCCCCCAACACACCCCAACTCCAGAAGCGTCACCAACCGGCCCTTCTGCCACGCCCCTTTCAACCCCCCGGTCGGACACCGTCAGCCACCTGGACCCCACCGGCGCCCAGATCACCCTCTGGCACGCTTTCACCGGAGCCGATGAGCAAGCCCTGTTGGCGCTGACCTCCGAGTTCAACGCTCAGAACCAATGGGGCATCACCGTCAAGCCGGAATACGGGGGCCGCTATCGTGACCTCCACAGGAAGACCTTGGCTGCCATCGCTTTTGGCAGCCCTCCAGAAATGGCTTTCACCCATCACAGCCAGGTGGCCGAGTATGCTCGAGCAGATGTCATCCAGCCTCTGGACGCTTATCTTGCCGGCGAGAAATACGGTCTGAGCGCGGAGGAACTGGGAGACTATTTTCCTGCGTTCCTGGCCGGGGATCGTTATCCGGCTTTTGACGACGAGCTGCTCAGCCTCTCGCCCAGCCTCGAAATGGAAGTCATGTATTACAACGTGGACATACTCAATGACCTGGGCTATGAGAACCCCCCGGCGACTTGGGACGAATTCAAGGCGATGTGCATGGATGCCACCCGAGATATTGACGGCGATGGCCTCAATGACACCTTTGGCTACGCCGTCTCACCCAGTGGCTCTACCTTCGCCGGTTGGGTGTGGAGCAGAGGTGGCGAGCTCCTGAGCAAGGACGGTCAGAGTGTTATGTTTCAGGAGCAGGGTCTGGAGGCTCTGATCCTGTTAAAGGACCTGATTGACAATGGGTACGCTTATCGGGCCGTCGTCAAGGATGGTGACCGGTTGGATTTCGCGCAGGGCAAAGTGCTCTTTGTATTCGATTCTCTGGAGGGGCTGCGCTATTACTCGGCGGCCAACGCCGAATTCGAATGGTCCATTGCCCCTTTCCCCCACGAGACGGCCAAGCCCATTGTAGGTATGTATGGCCCCACTCTCTGCGTTTTCAAAACCACGCCTCAGAAACAATTGGCCGGCTGGCTCTTCGTCAAGTGGTTCACTGAGCCGGAGCAAGTGGCACGATGGGCTGTCGCTGCGAATCGCTTCCCGGTGCGCAGGTCTGCCGTCGAGACAGAGACAATGAAAGCCTATTTTGAGGAGAACCCTCTCTACGAGGAAGCTTCTGGTTTCCTAGAATATGCCCGGATGGAACCGGCCATCGCCGGCTGGCAGAAGATACACGACGCATTCTACAAAGCTGTGATGGGCGTTGCCAGCGGCCAGATGGGCCCGGAGGAGGCGATTTACGAGGCTGTGGAGGAAGCAGAGGGGATCTTGGCGGAGTAGGCGATGCTGCAAACGGCTATCCTGGCTGCGCGAGAGGCCGGTTCGATATTGCTGGACAATCTTAAGAAGCCGCGTTGGACGAGAGTAAAAGGTCCGCGGGACATTGTCACCGACGCGGACGTGAAGGCCCAGCGAGCCATCATTGAAATCATCCAGGCCCGTTTCCCCAACCACGACATCCTCTCAGAGGAGTCCGCCCCGGGTTCAGTGGGCTCAGGGCGCTGCGCAAGCTGCTCCTACACCTGGATCGTTGACCCCCTGGACGGCACCACCAACTATTCCCGCCGGTTCCCCTGTTTTTGCGTTTCCCTCGCCCTGAGCTATCAGGGGGAGATCATCCTGGGTGTGGTTTACGATCCCCTGCGCGATTGCTTATTTCAAGCCGAGCGAGGCAAGGGCGCTTATCTGAACGGCGAGAGCCTGCGGGTGAGCCGGGTTGCATCGTTGGCCGATGCCCTGGTCGGCTTGGACTGGGCCCATGCTCAGGCAGAGAGGGAGGTCATCGCTCGCCTGGTGGCCCGAATGGCGCTGCAAGTCAGGAGTTTGCGCACCCTGGGGGCGGCTGCTCTGGCTCTCTGTTACGTGGCTGCCGGCTGGCTGGATGTCTATTTTCACTTTTCCCTGGGAGCCTGGGATGCAGCGGCGGGCGCCCTGATTGTCCAGGAAGCGGGGGGAGCGGTCAGCGACTTCAGCGGCCGCCCCTGGCTGATCGGTTCCAAGCGCTGCCTGGCCAGCAACGGCCTGCTCCACGATGAGGTGTGGAGTGTTTTGGAGGAGTCTTTGGGGTGCCAATAGTATCGTGCGGTGAAACGGAATGGGAGGGAAGTCAGCAGTGGCGCATCCGCACCTGACCGATGCCGGCGGCCACCGCCAGCCGCCCTGCCAAAGCTATGCTGGGGCATGTGGCACAGGCGGAAGGGTTTTTCTCTTTGTTGTGATCATACTACTCATCTCTGCCTGCAGTGCTCCGCCGGCGACGACGAGCGCTGGGCCCACTCCTGCCAATCTGGCCGTCG
>JAOZOT010000029.1:13342-18041 GCA_029933115.1 Anaerolineae bacterium
GGGAGTGAAAGCCCAGTACGCCCAAAGCGTTGACCCTCCCTTGAGCATCCCGGCCTACGCCTCCATTAGCAGTGGCTGCTTCCCCGACAAAACCGGCGTCATCGCCGACAAATACCATAGCCCCCAGGACGATTTCACCGGATACATTAGCAACCTGGACGGACCCGAAATGGCCGTCGAACCGGTCTGGCGCACGGCCATGCGTCACGGCCTGCGCACGGCAGCCGTCTTCTGGCCAGGGGCCGGGCCTGACCTCCCGGAGCAGTCTGCTGATTACACTGTAGCTTATAGGGAGAGTTACGCTCCTTCGGCTCAGCATACTATCACCTTCACCGTGGCCGGCGGATGGAAGAACCCTCCCCACTCCTTCAGCCCCCTCCAGGAAGGATTGCTGCGTATCACCAGCCCCGAAGGCGCTCTGGTTTCGGCCCTCAATGTTCTGGCTGTTGACACCCGGGACGATGGCCTCGCCAACTATGACGCTTTCTACTTGTGCCGATTCAAGGAGGTTGATGAGGACAGCGCCTTATTGGTTGAAGGCCGGTGGGTTCCCGTCACTGTCAGTCCACACCTCAGAAGCGGCGCCTATTTCAAAATCACCGCCTCCAACTTGATGAGCCTCACCAATCCCCTCAGCCCGACTGTGCCCATCACCGTCGCTGCTCCCATCAGCTTGACCGTCTTTCAGAGCCAGGTTGGCTACAATCGGGGCAGCCCGATTGAGCTCGTGCGGGAGGTGAGTGAACTTTTCGGTTTCTCCCCGCCTCCTCCCGACCAGCGTGCTTTGCAGCGGGGTTGGATCACCTCAGAAGACTATCTGGCTATGGCTGAGATCCGGTCCCGCTGGATGATGGATGTGGCCATCTACGTCTACACTACCTATCAACCGGACCTGATGCTCACCAGTCAGAGCCCTATCAGCGAGGCCCTCCGCCAGTTTCTCCTGGTAAACGAAAGCCAGCCCGGTTACTCACCGGAACTGGCCGAAGAGTACGCCGGCTACCGTGAGCGGGGAGCTGAGATCGCCGATGCCACTCTGGGCCGATTGCTGGCTGCCATAGACTTGAAGGACACGACTGTCCTCGTCGTCTCTGGGCATGGGCTGGCTCCGGTTCACACTGTGGTTCACCTCAATACCGTTCTGGAGCAGGCAGGCTTTCTGAGCTTTCGGGAATCGCCCGGCTTCCCGGTTGACGCGGCCAGCAGCAAAGCTTTGGCTCTGGCCTCTGGAGGCTCGGCTCACATCTACGTCAACCTGAGAGGACGAGAGCGACCGGGTGTTGTGCTACAGGAGGAGTATCCAGCTCTCTTGGATGATCTGGTCACTACCTTGTCCGGGCTCAGGGATCCCAACGGGCAGCCGGTTTTCGCCCGCGTCCTCAGACGCCAGGAGATGGGCAGGTTGCACCTGTCTTCGCCCTACTCAGGCGACCTCTTTGTCCAGGCTGAGCCGGGTTACGTCCTCTCTGACGAATTGGGCAAGGAGACAATCTTTGAGCCGAGCGCCTGCTATGGAGGGGCAGGCTACGACTCGGCTCTAGGGGAAATGCACGGCATCTTTGTAGTCGCTGGCCGTGGGGTGCGGGAGGGGGAGATTATCAGCGCGGTGCGTGTGATAGACATCGCTCCTACTGTGGCCAGGCTTCTGGGCTTTGCCCCGGTCGGGATCGTTGACGGCCTGGCCCTGGATGAGATCAGGAGATAGGAGAGGAGAGAATAGGAAGCGTCACCAATGGGCCATTCAGGACGCGATTTCCTGAGTGGCAACCTGATCTTCTGCCAAATCCTTAGAAATCCGTTTCCCTGCCCCAGTACACTGGGGCTTTGTTATGGGGCGTCATTGTGAAATTGCGTAAATTACTTTTATATCTTTGCCTAGCGATTGGATTTTCCTTGCCTGCTGGCCAAACTGAAGCCCAATGCGGCACGCCTCATGTGACTGCTTATCTAGAGCCGCTATACGATTCGGGATGGGTTCTGTCCGCCGATAGCGATTATCATACCTGGAATCATAATGTGGGACGGTTTCCTTACATTGCAACAGTCTTGGTGGCTGACGATCATCTGGGGACTGATCCAGTTTTTCAGGGGCTTCTAGGTTTTGGGTGGCTTGAGGAGGTGACTTCAGGCAGGGATTACTATGGTCTTATTTGCACTAGGGCTACTTCTAGCCAGTTTCAGGTTTTCCAAGGCGAAAACGGTATTGCTTACAATGGCAGTAAATGGTATCAGCGGGGCGTTGATTACATTCGCCTTGTCATTTGGGGTCAGGTCAACTTTGACCTGCCAGATCATGCTTCTTATACTCATGCTGATGGTTGCCGCGATGAGCTAGATGTTACCAATCTATCCGGCTTGCTGGCGGATCCTCAGGATGCTGCCTGGTTACAAGGTCTGGCTATTACCACTACAGCGCCGATTGATGGCCAGGTATTAGCTTGGAATGCAGCGGCCGGAGAGTGGCAGCCAACATTTGTAACAGGCACAGGGAGTTATACCATGCCAGATATTATTACTGCAACAATCAGCGGTACGGTGCCGGTGATCATCACCGACACCTATCATTTCACTGAAACTCTGAGCTCTGGCCATAATATCGCTATCATTCGTTCCTTCACCTACGGTGAAGCATCAATAGCTATTGCGCTGTTTGCTTTGCTGGCTCTCTTGGCCGCAAAGTGGGTCTTTGAACTAACGGGGCGGTAATATGCAGATCTCGAGCGGGATTGTTTCTTTGATTTCAGGTATTGTGGTGGTTTATGCCGTTGTTGGGATCGTGGCTTATTTCGCTGATCGCTTTCTACGGTCTTTGAGAGGATGATATGAGCCCTGGCTTGGATTTCCAGGAAGCATTTCTTCTTCTGTTCTCTGATGCAATCATGTTGATTCTTGGCGTAACGCTGGCGGCAGGTGTTTTACTCGCTTTGGCCAGATCATTTGTACTCATTGAACCCAGGCAATATGAGTAATGTCAAAAGGCTCTCTCTTGCCTTTCTGTTCTGTTTTACTTCTCTATTCTTATTAATGTTCATATTTTTTGCTAGCGTTTTTGCGGATGTTTTTATTGGTGCTGATGATGATAGTGCCGATGAGTTTACTCTGTTTCCTGCCCCTGAGTTGGAGACGGACCCGGGGCCGCACTATTGGTATTATGGCGACCCAGGCTCTCTATTCCCTCGGACTCAAGCCGGGCCGGGGGAAGATAATGAAGGTGATTTGCAGCCGAATGATTTTAATCCTCTCTGCATTTGCGATTTTCCTGATGCAGAATCTGTACATGTTGATCTCGTGCATTATCAGGACCACTACAGTCCTTCCGGTCTTCGTTTGTCACTTTCCTGTGGCGGTTCTTCTTTCTGTGACTTTCTCATACCTGATGAAACCGGTGTTGGTGGCGCTGCTTTAAGCGGCTCCGATTACGAGTCTTTCTCTTGTGATCTTCCCTCAACTTGTGATTGTCTCTGTCTTGAAATCACTGATGGCGATTGGCTACAGTATGATTTTATTTCTTTTGTCACTCAGACCCTGCCAACTCCTACCCCTACTCCTACCACAACCGTTCCTATCATCGGCAATATTTGCAATCTGGAAAATTACTCATTTGAGGATGGCTTGGAAGGGTGGGATTACGGCGACTGGGTGATCTGGGATGAAGAGGGATGGGTGGGGCTACACGGTTGTACTGATCAACTCGATAGCTACATTGCCCAGACGGTAGAGCTTATAGCGACCGGACCGAGTGATTATTACGAGCTCACCATCATGTCCCGGAACTTTTTTCCTGTGCCACCGGGCTCCGAGCCGCTATTGCGCTGGAAGCTCAACAGCCAGGTCCCGGGCGATGATCCCAATTGGTATCAGGGCCAAGCTCGGATTGAATCAGTAGACTATTGGCAGCTCAACTCTTTCCTGTTGCGGCCAAGTAACTCTCCGGCTATTAGTGATACATTGACAATTTGGGTGTCCGATAGAGAGGCCAAGATAGACAACGTTTGTATCACGCTCCACCAGGGCCCGGCTACAGCAACGCCTATTTGTCCTCCCGAGCCCACTTATACGCCCTATCCTACCTATACACCATTGCCTACTCCCACTCCGGCCACCACCGCCACAGCGACGGCTTGGGCAGCCACGGCTACAGCCTGGCCTACCCAACCTCCCTATCCCACTTTACCCCCGCCCGACTGCGCGGCCGTCAGTGGGGGAGGAAATGAACCGGGGTGGGATTTCATCTGGCTGATGGGCCAGATTATCATGTTTCTAGGCGCGTTCTTTGAAGCTGTATTCCAATTGCTGGGCACTGTGCTTCAACCTCTGTTCGATTTCTTTGGCTTTATTATCTGGCTGGCCGGGGCTACATTTTCACTGGTATCCAGTCTCATTGATCTGATTGCCTCAGCATTGCAATTCTTGTTTTCATTCGTAGAATTGTTCTTCAACATTCTGGAGATCATTGGCGCTTTCATCGCTGCGTTGTGGAATGTGTTAACCATGTCTCCAACCGATCCCGGCGTGGAGATCCCCACCTATTTCGGTTGGGGTATCGCTGTCTGGGATTTCTTGATTGAGGGAACACCGCTGGAGTATTTAGAGCCAATCGCTATGGCTATTGCTTCGCTGTTGATTATCCGCTGGACTGTAAAGCAATTTTCGAGTTGGGCGTAAGGACAAAATCCCCCAATCGGCCCATAACACTGAA
>JAOZOT010000273.1 GCA_029933115.1 Anaerolineae bacterium
GATAAATCGCCCACTACGAGCTCGGGGAGCCGGGCCGATCCCAGGGGCGCGGCCAACCCGCCCCCACGGCCCGTCCCCAGCCACGCCGATTGGCCGGAGCCCTGCGGTACGAATTCCTCGTAGTAGTCGCCCACGTAATAGGTGGCCCCGCCGGAGTCCTCCTTCTTCACCCGCGCCCCGTCCCCGTCGTAGAGGAAGCGCGTCACCTCACCACTCACTGTGTCTGTCACCACCGCCAGCCGGTTCTCAATGTCGAACCCTTGCTCGTAGGTGACGCCTCCCTCCTCCCGCAGCACCATGTTGCCGTTCGCGTCGTACCAATACCGCTGCTGGCCCTCCAGGTGGGTCACGGCGTGGGGCTGGCTGCCCAGGTAGCCGTAGGCCACCCCGGCCAGGCTGGTGATGTTGCCGATTTCGTCGTAGGCGTAGCTGTGATTGTAAGCCCCCTGGCTACCGTTGGCCTGGGCCGAGGTCAGCCGGTTCAAAAAGTCGTAGCCAAAGCTCTGCATCTGGTCCAACGTGGCGTCGTAGATGCTCTCCACGTTGCCCACACCGTCGTAAGTGTAGCTCAGGTCCAGCAGATTCGGGACATTGATACGCCTCAACCGATTGTTGCCCTCGGCGGCCGAATAGTACTCGTAACGAGTTGTCAGGCCGTTGCCCAATTGCACGGACTCGGTCTGGCCCAGGGCATTGTAGTCCATGTTCTGGACGTAGCTGCCGCCCAGCGAAGTGTCCAGGCTCTCCAGCATCCCCCGGGCGTCGTAGGTGTTGGTCACCACCTCGCCATCGGGATAGGTCATGGTCCGCACCCGGTCCAGGTCGTCGTAGGTGTAGCGGGTGACGTAATCCTGGGGCGCACCCTCGATGTGTTTCACCTCCCGGGTCAGCCGCCCCCGCGCGTCTTCGTAGTGGTAGGCCGTGCTGCCGCTGGGGTCTTGCATCCGCGTGCGCTGACCCACGCTATAACCGTGGCCGGGTTCGTCATAGTAGTAGCGCACGTCGTCCGTACCGTCGTCCCCATAGTCCTTGGCCGTCAGCCGGTTCAAGGCATCGTAGCGGAAGCGGATGACCTGCCCCCGGGCGTCGGTCTGGCGGATCAGATTCCCGGCACCGTCGTACTCGTACTCCCAATGGCCCATGTCGGGGTCATCCATCGCTATCTTGCGCCCCAGGGCATCGTAGCTCATCTGGGTGCGGTTGCCGTGGGCATCCCACACGTCGGTCAGGTTGTCCTGCACGTCGTAGCCGTATTGGGTGGTGGCGTACAGGGTGTAGGGCCCTGTGCCCTGGTACTCTTCCACCTTCACCAGCCGCCCAAAGGCGTCCATCTCGTGGATCTTCTGGTGGCCGTTTTCGTCAACAGTAGTCGTCCGCCACTTGAAGTAGCTTTTGCCGGTGTAGGTGCCGTCGGGGTTGGTCACTCTGGTCACCCGCCCCAGCGGATCGTACTGGTAGGCGGTGTAGCCTGCACCCCAGTTGGGGGTCAGCCATGTCCCTCCGCTCCCGCTGGCTTCGTAGGGCAGCGAGACCCGCTTCTGCCGCCCCAGTTCGTCGTATTCGGTGTCGCTCACGATCAACCGGCCGGGTTGGTCCGATTCAGCCTGGCTCTGGATCATCTGCCCCAGCCCGTCGTAGAGTTGCCAGTTCTCCAGGTAGGTGGCCGGGCTGCTGCCCCCGGGGTCATCTCGCTTGCCGGTGCGCACGTAGCTGGGCACGCCGGGCGAGCCCTCAAAGTATTCGTAGATCACCGTCGGCGCATGTCCATCCTGGCGGCTGTCCCCCGGCCGCCAGATCTTGCTCAGACGCCCGTAGCGGTCGTACTCGTACTCTGTCACCAGCCCGTTGGGGTCGGTGACCCGCGTGGCCAGCCCGAAGCGGTAGTCGTACGCGGCGGTGCTGGTCTGGCTCAGGGCGTTGGTGATGGCCACCGGCAGAATGTGGTGGCTGCCGTAAGTGGTGATCGTCTCGTGGCCGTTGGCATCCCGGGCCTGCACCTGGTTGCCGTAGGCGTCGTACCAGTACTCGCTGAGGCTGTCGGCGGCCGTGCCCAGCCCGCAGTTCTTGACGGCCACCAGGTCACCCTTGAGCGGGGCGCTGCCGTGGGGCCGCAGGTTGCCCCCACCGTCCCGGTCGTAGTAATAGTCCGTGCGCGAGACTTCCCCTCCACCACTGTCGAACACCTGCCGCCGGGATACCTTGTCCACGATCCAGGCCGTGGGGTTGTAGACGTAGCTGTTCACCGTGCGGCGGTAGAGGTTGCCGTACTGGTCGTGCTCCTCCACCTGGGTCACGTTGCCGTAGTCGTCGTAATCGTATTCCACCACCGCCTGTTTGGGAGGGCCGTCGTTATCGCCGTCGTAGGTCAAAACTTGCCTCCAGGCCAGGTAGGGGAAATAGCTTTTCAGCCCACCGTAGCGACTGTACTCCCGATACTCATAACTGCTGAGCGTCTTCTCGTACAGGACGCCGCCCGGACCTTCACGCCAGCGCTCGTTCTCCCGACCGGTACGGGCCTCGTCGGTGTGGAACCAGTGCCGCTCCACGTTCCCCAGAGGGTCGGTGACCGTGGCGTAGCCGTAGCCCACAAACCGGTAGCGCCGGATCTTGTTCTGGTCTGTGGCCTTTTCCCGGGCCTGAGAGAAACTGTAGCGGTAGGGCGGCGGGGCGTAGCCGCTGGTCGCATCTCCAAACTGCCGCGTATCCACCAACCAACGTTGCATGAAGGTCTTGTTGGTATCGGTCGGCATCCAACTGCGGTAAGTATACCTCACCCAGCCGCCATAGCCGTTGTCTGCTTGCTTCAGGAAATGACGGCGACGGGTCTTGTCGCTGTTGCGCCCATCAGACTTGTGCTCCCGGCGCAGGATGTCGTGTGTCTCGTAGCTGAAGGTCATATCGGGCAGGGATTTGCCTCCATCGGCCCCCAGTTGCTCGATCCGGGTCAGGAGACAATAAGGATGCCCGCCGTATTCCCCCTGAGTGTAATGAAAGCGATACTGGCGGATGAGTTGGCCGTTGTAATACATCCTGATGCCATCCAGCTTGTAACCCGAATCCGAGACCCAGGCCTTGCGATGGGCATCTTTGTTTTTCTTGCTGATGTCGAAGTAGATGTAATACTCCCATTGCCCATCGCCGGCCGCGTTGGTGGTGTAACGAATGTAACGCGGGTAGGACTCCTTGTACAGGTACTCGCACTGTGGCCCATCGGGCTTGTCGTTCTCCGGATGCTCATAGCGGGCGTACACGATTTCCATGACGTTGCCGTGTACGTCAACGACCTTGCTCAATTTCCACTTGGTATACTTTGGATTTGAACAGGCGTGGGGACGCTTCCAGTAGAAGAGGACGCTGGCCGGGCCCCTCTCATTCCCCCACTGGCTCTGATCGCCGCCGAAGTAGTAGTGGTTGCCTTCCTTATCCCACACCTCCCACCACCCTCGCCGGTAATCATCCCAGTCCTGAAGGTGGGCCACGATGCGCATAAAGCTCTCGTGCTCGGTGTGATGGTAGATGGTCCGGTAACCTCCAATGGGGCTGCCTTCTTCCCCGCGCACCAGCTTCTCGCTCACCCCGTTGAGGTTGATGGAGTAGGTCTTGCGGTTGTCAGGGGTAAATTTGTTGTGAATGAAGGAAATCTCCCCCAGGTTCAGGTCCCAGCCCACGCCCAGCCAGCCTCCGTCGCTGTTGTCAGCATAATCTCCCATCCTGTTCACCCGGGCGCTGGAGTAATTCAGAGTCAGGCGGGGAGCCAGACCGCCCGCCCCCACCGGCACTTCCAGTTCATAATCGAAAGAGGCCGCGCCGGAGAACAAACCGGTCTCGAAAGCCTTGAGGGTCGGCAGCACCACAGTCGCCGCCTCCGCCTTGACCGTGAACCCGCTGAAATGATTGACCTGGGCTATTATCAACCTGTTCTCCCAATCCACCCGGCCGGGGATCTCTTCCCAGCGGCCGTTATCCTCGCCCTGATAGTACAGGCTCAGCAGTTCGCTGAGGCCATCTACCTGCTCCTCACTGTAGCCGACTGTGACGGTCAAAGGCACGCAAAAGCTCACCACCCTGGAACCGTCAGGCAGCATAGCCTTCAATTCAAAGAAGGGCTCGAAGTCGGACTGGGCTAGGTCCCAGTCGTCTGTCAGCCGGTCGTACATCACGCTCACTGTCTGGGTCACCGCCCCGGCCGGGAACTCGACCGTCACCGTCATCGGCTCGCCAGCCGGGTCCAGAGTGTAAGCCTCCCCGGGGTTCACCGTCCCCACCGTGGCGCTCGTATTCACCCAGACGGCCCGCCGGACAGGGTCGGCCCGGTTGCCGGCCCGGTCTTCGACTTCCAGAACAACGGTGTGCAGTCCTTCGCTCAAAGACACCGCCGGAGTGTAACCGATCACCCCGCTGTCAGCATCGTAGTCGAAACTCACCGCCTGGCCGTCGAGGGTCATAACGATGCCCTCGGTCTCGACGCCCAACCCCAGACCATCGCTGATCGTCGCCTGGAAGGTGGGCAGCGTCTCGGTGATGAAACCCCAGGGACCGAAATCGCCGATAACGGGCGGTGTGGCGTCATCACCTCCCCAGACCGCCCGTCCTTTGTTGCCCACTGCGTCCTCCACCTCCAACTCGACCAGGTGAAGGGCCGCCGGCAGGGGCACCGGCGGAGTGTAGCTGACCAAGCCGGTGGTTATGATGTAAGTAGGGGTGATCACCTCGCCGTCCAGTTTCATGACGATGCTGTCCGTCACGATGCCAGACACGGTATCACTGATGGTAGCTCTGATGGTCGGCTGGCCGCCAGCACTGAGATCCAACGGCCAGGTGTCGGTGATCAGCGGGGCCACAGTGTCCACAGCAAAGAGCCACCCCGTGCCCGCCGATCCACCCTGGTTGTCCCTGATGCTGAGAGAGACACGGTGCTCCCCCTGGAACAGAGGGCTTGATGGCCGGTAACTGATCGTCCTGCTGAGAGCATCATATTGGTGCGTAATCCGGCTACCGTCGAGTTGCATCACCGTGGCGGCCGCATCCAACCCCACACCTTCGTCGTCGCGGAAGGTAGCCCTGATAAGGGGAGTGGTAGTAGTGACGTAGCCTGTCGGCTCGGTGTCCTC
>JAOZOT010000274.1 GCA_029933115.1 Anaerolineae bacterium
CGATCCAAAAGCTCGCGGTCTATCATCTCTTTCCGAGTAACGCAGTCCTCCAAGATTTTACCGCCCCGCAGTTTCAGACACCACGAGAGCATCACGCCGAAGTTGGCTTTGAGATTGGTCGTCTCGATGTCTAGAAAGCCCACGCGCTGGTCCTCCAGCCACGAGTTAGCCTCCATCTGCCGGACTTCCCACGTCTTGTTACGAATAGCGTCCTGCGTCCGTCCCGTAAAATACTTTACGCGGTCGGCATACCGCACCCCCTTCTTATCCAGCATCTTCAAAAGCTCTATCTCGGCGTCGGACCACTCCGGCGCTACCTTTTTCTTGGACTTAGGCATTGTGTCCTCCTGGAAAGATTTTGACGCCCTTATCCCGCAAGGCCGCCACGTTTTCAAAATACCCACTTCCTAACTCATAAATGGTCACGCCGCTCTCGGCATAATGCTCCTCCAGCAACATATGATGATGTTCCGCCGCGCCCTCGTCGCGGACTTTGTATATTTCTCTACGCTCATCCAGCGGCTTTACGAGATACCGATAATGCACAATCGCCGCCGGACATAGTATGCCGCGTCCGTATCTGTGCCCGCCGTGCGGCGTTGGGTTCCACTCAGCAAACCGCCACGTCATCAGACGAGTGTGTATATCGGGCCAATGCTTTTCATCTGTCAGAAACGTCATCGAAGTCGGCCAAACCGCCGCCGTCGGGAACTCCCACATCTGCGTCACGCCATCTATGTAGCCGCGGTTTCTGAGCCACTCCCACAACGCGTGCGAAAGCATCTCGTCATCGTCCAGCACAAAAATCCATCTGCCGTGCGCCGCCGCCACGACATCATTGATAACGCTCTCCACGAAGCCCTCTGACTTCACAATCACCAACGTATCAGCGAATTTCTGCGCCAGCCGCATTCCGTCGAGATTGTTGGGGTCTTTCATATCAATACCGATGACCAACTCCGCCCCCAAGTCGTTCGCCACGTCGCGGAAGTGTTCAAAGAATCTCTCGGCCCGCGGGCGGCCCTCCGAGACACAAACGATGGACAAGTCCACCGCTCGGCGGGTGCCATCTTGCAGAACCGCTGTGTGTGTTTCCGATCTCGCGGCAGCCCGCAAGTCTAGCTCAATTTTCCCGAAGCAATGCGGGCATTGTAAGACTACTGACGAGTTGTTCATGCCGTAACTCCTCTAACATTTTGTACCTCCACTCAGATCCGTACTTCTCTGACAGAACCTCCTGCATATTAGCCGCGGCCAGCCGCCGCCGATCTTCTGCTGTCATATTCATCCTACCCAAAGTATACCCTATATCCGTAATTTTACGAACCTTGGGGCCGTATCCAACCATCATTCTCTTTCCAGAAGTCCGCGCTAAATACGAAGTCTCCAAGTCAATGCCCCAACCGTAAATTAGCCGCGGGTCGAACCGTCCGATTGAATTAAACCAGTCCGCCCGCCAGAATACCGCAATTGTGTCTAACATCCACGTAAACTTCGGGCGGTCCGTCTTTAGATGCTCCCACGCCGTCGTGCTGTCCGCGGTCAGGGCGGGATGTATGCCCACAACGTCGGGGTAGGCGTGAAAAAGCATCATCGGCACGGTCAGATAGCAAACTGGGTCTACAAGCTCCGCGCTCGTGATGATAAACCAATAAGCAAGATAGTCCTCGCCCCGCGCATCGGCAGCGTCCAGCCCCGCCAAAAACCCGCCCGTCGTTTGACGGTTTGGCTTCACAAAGACGGTCGTATGCTCGGCGGGCGGCATCAAGTCAGAACCATTATCCACCAAATACAGATCGTACAGCGATGGGTCAGAGTGCGCCGCCAGATGTTCGGCCACCGCGTCGGCACGCTCCGGCATGTTATAGTTGGTGATGATGACAGCAATTTTATGCTTCATTAGT
This sequence comes from Anaerolineae bacterium, assembly GCA_029933115.1. Taxonomy (GTDB): domain Bacteria; phylum Chloroflexota; class Anaerolineae; order E26-bin7; family E26-bin7; genus E26-bin7. The sequence goes on from JAOZOT010000274.1 coordinate 1,905, forward strand.
GTTTTACCACTCTATTCAGCTTAGCGGCATGTCTACGCGCCGAGGCGCGGGTTTTGTGTTTCTTATACCGCACCCATCGGCCATTCTTGTAGACATAGACCCAGTTCTTCACAGCTTTGTACGGCATCAGATTATCCTCAACTTTCGCGCCAACGTATAAATAGCGTCTAACTTCTGCGACGGCGGCACCGAGTTCGCATTATACTTATCGTTGGCGTTGTAGAACTCCATCTCCGGCGTCTCTACGCCCAACACCGCGGCAATAACGTCACGAAGCTCCTCAGATTCAACCCATTGTTCGTACACCACTACTAAAGGCTCCACGTCCAATATCTGAAACGCTTCCCAACTATGATTCAGCGCCCTGAGAATGTTTTCGTATCCCTGTTTAGCCTCTCTAACATGCCCGACCCGCAACTGAGCCAAAACGTTGTAACGCGGGTCGCGAAAGACAAAGATGTAGTGGATATTTGTATAATTTGCTTTCTCCAGTCGAGAATGAATGTCTAGCAAGTCGGGCCACGCCCCGGCGTGCGGTAAGCTCCTGCGAAATACGATCTTATCCGGCGCGGCGTCAAATTCGAGATAGTCCAACCGCTGTCCGTGTCCGCTGTCACCAAAGAAGCCCGCACGAATGCAAAACTCTGTTATCATGCGCGTTCCAGACGCTTCCGGCCCCAACACCACGACCGCTGTTCTCTCAGACTTCACTATTATCCTCCCGTTTTCATCGAACTCCGGCCAGCCGCCCCTCGGCGGGCCGAATGTGTAATTGTGTATGCTCATACGCCGCCCGCAATTGCCATAGACAGACTATCGGCGGCGTCTTTAGAAAACCCTCGCAACTTCCATACGTCCTTGGGCTGGATATTACCATCTCCGAACACTTTTGAGCGAATGGACTTGGGGGCCATCTCGATAACCATATCATATCCGGCATTCTGAAAGCCAAGTAAAAGCGCCCCGCGCACCGCCCCGAGCAGCGGCTGACCGTAACGAGCGCCATAAGCGGGTCCCTCCACTACGACGGGCAGATTCTTAGCAACGTGACCTTCTACCAAGATAGGCACCCTCTCTAGATACTGTAACAGCTTCGCCGTCGGCACGTCAGACCTATCTATACGTAAGCTCAGCGTGTGCGCCACGTCCTCGCCGTCCAAGAACGCCAGCCCTAAGTTCAACCCAGGATCTACGCCAACTCCTCCAAGCGGTAAGATACTATCGGGCCACGACACGACGTGCGCCGACCAAGACCGAATAATTGCTGATGGTACGTGCTGATAAAACTCCTCGATCCGCCAAATTTCGGCGGCGTGCGACTTGGATAACTTCTTTATCGTCGGGCTGGATAAGATCGCAAAGTCAACCTGACTGCTCCAGGGCACTCCGAAGTTCCCTCTCAAACTCATCAAAAACCTCCGTCTCGCCGGCGTAAGCTGCGTCTACCAACTTGGAGAAATAACCATACGACTTATCTCCGATCTTCACAACGCGGTCCTTAGTGGCGACGCCGAGAGCAATAGCATCAACTACCGCCGTCAGCCCTTTGTGAATTCCCACGCCCGGCAAGAGTACAATTTGAAATTCTCCTCCTTTCCCTCCGTATCTTAGTTTGTCCACCTTTCCGCCCACAATGTAATAACGCTCGTCGGCCTTGTTAGTTTTCAGACGAATGCGAACGTGAGCGTTGTTGTGAATCGCCACGCCGCCGCTGGTCGTAAAGCCCTGGCCGAGCGTGACGATGGGATGCAAATGATTTATAAGAATTAAAATAGCCGGGTTCCGCCGCAGTCCATAAAGAGCGTGCCGCAGAGCCGTACTCATCCGCCGCGCCCGCAGCCCCATATTCGCGTCCGTTATCTTCCCCTCCAACTCCGCCCGCGGAATAAGCGCACCGACGCTATCGAGAATGGCGGCTTGATACTCTGGGTCCTTCAGCGCGGCGCGGATATGCTCCAACGCAGTCTCTCCATCCGTAATGTCCGCCTCAACAACCTCGCCCTCAAAGTTCGCCGCCGAAACGCAAGACAAAACGTAGTCGGGGTCGAAATGCTCAAAGTCCGCTAAGAGAATCTTCCCGTCCGGCCTAACCGCCGCCGCCAAAAAGTATGCCAACGAACTCTTACCGACGTGCGTAAAGCCATACAACTCGTAGATAGAGCCTAAGATAAGCCCGCCCCGCAGCGCCAGATCCAACGAGACGCAGCCGGTGGGCTGGCGCTGAAGTTTCTTTGTGGTTCCTACAAATTTCGGTCCTGTCATACCTCCCTCACTCCAAGCGCCCGGCGCAGAATGTCAATTCCCTTCGCTACAATGGGGTCCTGCAAGTCATCCTCACGAATTTTCAGCAACCCCAACGTTCGCAACTCATCTCCCTCCGCAAAAGCCAGCGTCCCGTCCGCGTACAGCAGAAACTTCTGCGGCGGGCGGCCTCGTGTAGACTTCCCAAACCAGCCCCGCACCAACTGTCGTACTGTCGAAGTGTCCTCGGCGTCCGCGATAGCAGCCCATTGTTCTCTGTCCGTAATTAGATTCTCGTTCACGGGCCGCACTAAATAGTTTAGTGTGTTTATGGGTTTCTCAGCCAGCCGCGGCACGACCTCTTCCGGTACTGTGGGGTTCTCAAAAACGGCGCGGTAAACAGAGATGTACTTATAAATAGTATGCTTACTAAGCCCCCACTCCGCTACGATAATATCCTCAAAAGTGTCCTCTAACCCGAACTGTGACCAATGTCTCTTTAGTTTAGAAAGCAGCCGCGCCAACGAGACGCCCTTTAGTTGTACTGTCCGCAAAAGCTCCCGCCCCGCCTCGATGGCGGGCCACAGATCGTTGCTATCCAACGCCCGCCGAACCACGTCATCGACCTGGGCAAACTCCTTCGACAGCCGCGCCTCGTCAATTGGTAATGGTTGGTCCAGCCCGCGGCCATGTAGAATTATCTCATCCGTCATCCGTTCTGCCTTTCTTGAAAACGCTTTCCGAATTTCTGTATCGCCAAGCGAAACTCTCCGTGGTTGGAATAGAGAGCGCTGGCGGGGTTGGGGGCGAACGTCACAGGCTTTTGCGGAAACGGGAACGGCGGCTCGACCTCTAACCCAGCAACCTCCATAACGCCGCAACCCAACACCGTGCGGGCTAACTCAGACCCCATGAGCAGGATATGGTCAGCCCACTTCATCTT
>JAOZOT010000275.1 GCA_029933115.1 Anaerolineae bacterium
GCACCGGTCATTAGCGACTCAAGTCGCCACTACGAGCATTTTTCAGACACGCTGTGAGGCGCCAAATTGTCCATTTATGAGCAAGGGCTGCAAAGTCCCGTCGGTTTGAGGCGGAGCAGTAGTACTCTGGTCCTAATTCGAGCCGCGAACAGATCCGAGGCCGTATCTCCTTATGGCCTTTGACGGTATAAGGGGTGAGAAGGTCGTATCCGTGTGGTCTGCATCGGTGGGAAGGAGTCGTCCTATGTGTCAAATCGTGCAGAGAGTGTGGATTGGGCGTTGGCTGAATGACGAAAAGAAGACCGAATATCTGATTCTGAGGAATGGGCAGTGCGTTTGTATGCGGCCGGCGGAGCGCCTGACGTGCAACAAAGCCATTCAACCTGAGCCGCCCCAATCGGCTCATCCCGCCTCGCTTTTACCCCTCCACGCCCTGGAGCTGACAGCGCACACCGATAATGAGGTCAAATGAAGCCTTCATCACACACAAACAAGAAAGGAGACTTGAGATGTCACGAGCAAAAGTGTTAATCAGCATCTCGATTGTCTTGCTCCTCATCGCCTTGTCGGGGGCGTCGGTATGGGCCGCGCCTGGAAAGCAGGAACCCACCGAGCCCACTACTATCAGCGGTGAGGTTCAGGACATCACTATCGAAGTTGATGAGGAAACAGGAGCCACTACTGTCCTCGTTACCCTCCTCGTTGATGAGACTACAGGGGACACCCAGACGGTGCGTTTGAGCCTGGAGACAGCCCTCGCGCTGGGACTGGTGGAGGAGGATGCAGAAGGCAATCCTATCGTCAACGAGGACATGATTGGCGAGACTGTGGAAATTGACCCCGAAGATGTCATAGAAGAGGATGGTGAAGAGACTCTACACCCGGTAGCTTTGGCCCTGGCTGACTTTTTCGCCGACACTCTGGGGCTGGACTACGACCTGATTATGAGCTATCACGAGGACGGGATGGGCTTTGGGGTCATTGCTCAGGCCTGCTGGATGTCTCTGGCGCTGGAGGGTGATACCACGCTGCTAGGCGACATCCTTGCCGCCAAAAAGAGCGGTGATTTCAGTTCCATCGAGCTGCCTGATGGGGAAACCGTCACGAACTGGGGCCAATTCAGAAAAGCCGTCCTGAGCAGCGATAAAGCCCAACACAACTTGGGGGCCATCATGTCCGGGCGCGCGGGCAAGGAGCGAGAACAGGAACAAGAGCAAGAAGGCGCGCAGGGAACAGAGGCCACCACACACCAGAATCAAGGGAAAGGCAAAGGCCACAGCTCGGATGAGGAATGTTGCGGGCCACCTGCTGAACCGCCTGGCAAAAGCAAAGAGGGCAAGGAGGGCGAACCCTCGGCCGGACCGCACGGCAAAGACAAAGACAAGGGTGATGAGAGTTCGCAGGGTGGACCGCCCGCCGAACCACATGGCAAGAGCAATAGCGATGAAAACGGCGGACCACCCGCCGAACCACCCGGTAAGGACAAGGGCGGTGGCCACGGCAAAGGCGGTGGTAAAGGCAAGTAACAGCAGCAAAAAAGCGGCCCTGAAGGGTTCCCTTCAGGGCCGCTCGTACTTTTAGGCCACACTATCTCCTGAGCCCCTTTCGTACCGGAGTCTGGCGAATTTTGAATACCACCATATCTTGAAAAGAAGCCGCATATAACCCCAAGATGTAGTGGTTCGTAGTGGCGACTTCAGTCGCTTTTCACCGTTCTGAACGGCTAAAGCCGTCACTACGAGCGAAAATGCCGGTGTCCAGTTTCGTAATTCCACCTAGACAGCTACCCTCCGCAGGCTTAAAGTTCACTTTGGCAGCAGACTGAAAGCGCCTCACGGGCGTGACTTTGGCGGGGATACCGCCTCAGCCTGCGGGAGGGTGAACATCCACAAATAAGGAAAGGCTCTCTCCTCAAAAAAGGGCGAACCCTCGCGGTCGCCCTGTTAGGCGGGCCTTGCACCCGCCCTTACCCCAGGTTGTTGAGAAGATACCTCAGGCCGCTTCTGCCAACTCCAAATCGGAAGCCTCTTCCAGCCCCGCTTCCAGCACCTGGTCTATGGTCTCCGCCAGCACGAAAGTCATCTCCTCTCGCACATCCTCAGGCACATCGTCCAGGTCAGCCTCGTTGCGTTGGGGCAGGACCACCGTCTTGAGGCCGGCCCGATGGGCCGCCAGTACTTTCTGCTTGGTGCCACCGATGGGCAACACCTGCCCTTGGAGGGTGATCTCACCCGTCATGCCCACGTCAGCCCGCGCCGAACGCCCCGTCAGCAAAGAAACCAGGGCGGTGACCATAGCTACCCCGGCCGAAGGTCCGTCCTTCGGAGTGGCCCCGGCCGGCACGTGCAGATGGATGTCTTTTCCCTCGAAGAAGTTTGGTGATATTCCCAACTCGCCGGCCTTGGCCCGAACATAGCTCAAGGCAATGCGCGCCGATTCCTGCATCACGTCTCCCAGTTGGCCGGTCAGGGTCAATTGCTCCTTACCCGGCATCTGGGCAGCCTCGACGAAGAGTACCTCACCTCCGGCCGGCGTCACTGCCAACCCCGTCGCCACCCCAGGCCGCGCTGTGCGCAGGGCGGCCTCGAAGAAATACTTGGGCTTGCCCAGAAATTCGCGGACCTTCTCCGGCGTAATCGTCAGCGGGCCTTCAATCTCACCGGCGGCCACCTGGGTAGCCACCTTGCGGCAAACGCGGCCAATCTCCCGCTCCAAGTTGCGTACCCCGGACTCGCGGGTGTGGTCACGGATGATGGCCCGCAGAGCTGCCTCCTCGAAGACGATTTCGTCGGGACGCAGGCCATTGGTCCGAATCTGACGGGGGATCAGGTAACCCTGAGCTATTTTGATCTTCTCGTATTCAGTGTAACCGTCCAAGGTCAGGATCTCCATCCGGTCGCGCAAAGGCGGCGGGATAGGTTCCAGCAGATTGGCCGTGCAGATAAACATCACCTGAGAGAGGTCAAAGTCCACGTCCAGATAGTGGTCACGGAAAGAGCAATTTTGCTGAGGGTCCAGAACCTCCAGCAGGGCCGATGAGGGGTCGCCTCGCCAGTCGGCGCCGATTTTGTCTACCTCGTCTAGCATAAAGACCGGGTTTCTGGTGCCCACCCGTTTGATGGCTTGGATAATGCGGCCAGGCAGAGCACCGATGTAGGTACGGCGATGGCCACGTATTTCAGCCTCGTCGCGCACGCCTCCCAGCGACATGCGGGTGAATTTCCGTCCCAGAGCACGGGCCACGGACCGTCCCAGCGAGGTCTTGCCCGTCCCCGGCGGGCCGACGAAGCAAAGGACAGTGGCCTGAGCGTCGCGGTGCACGAGCGAAAGATCGCCCCCCTCTTCCTCCTCGACAGTTTCCTCCTCGTCAATACCCCGCTCCAGACGCAGCTTGCGCACGGCCAGGAACTCCAGTATGCGATCTTTGATCTCGGTCAGATCGTAGTGATCCTCGTCTAGGACTTTTCGGGCATGAGCGATGTCCAAGTTGTCCTCTGTAAGAGTCTGCCAGGGTAACTCTGTCAGCCAATCCAGGTAGGTCTTGATCACCGAATACTCAGCGGCCTGGGGGGGCATCTTCTCCAGGCGGCCCAGTTCCCGCAGGGCCTCCTTTTCCGCTTCTTCGGGCATACCCGATTCCGCTATCTTCTGACGGTACTCCTGGACTTCGAGAGCGGTTTCATCTGCCTCGCCCAGTTCTTTCTTGATAGCCTTGAGCTGTTCCCGCAGAAAGTACTCTCGCTGGGCCTTCTCTATTTCGGACTGGGCCTCGGACTGAATCTTCTGACCCAGTTCCAGAACCTCCACCTCTCGGGTCAGGATGGAGATGAGTTTTCGCATTTTGTCGGCCACATTGTCGAGAGTCAGAATCTCCTGGGCCTCTGCCACCTCGATGCGAAGGTTAGCAGCAATAAGGTATATCAGGTAGCGAGGGTTCTCCAGCCGGGTGATGAACTCCATTATCTCGTCGGGCAGTTGGGGGGTGAGAGACACCAGACGGTGGGCCAGGTCCAAGAGACTTCTCCGCAGAGCCTCGACCTCAACCGACTCTTCGACTTGTTCTGGCGCAAGCTCGATTTGGGCTTTCAGGTAAGGTTTCTCTTGAATCCATTCCTGAATCCGAAAGCGTTCTATTCCCTGAATAATCACCTGTAGATTCTCGTCGGAGCCTTTGATCACTTTGTGGATAAAGCCGACGCTCCCGATTTCGTACACCTGGCCTGGTCCGGGTTCTTCGATGGTGGGATCCTGCATGGCTACCAGGCCGATCAGACGGTTTCCCTCGACCGCCTCCTCGATAAGCTTGACGGAGCGAGGGATGCCTACCACTATAGGCGTCACAGCGGAAGGGAAAATCACGGTGTTGCGCAAAGGCAAGATAGGTAACTCACAGGGAATGACTTTTATAGCATCTTGGTCACTGATGAGGTTAAGCCAAGGTAACACTATCATATCTCCTTCAAACTGGGATTCTCACGCAGCTTTTTTCAATTGTGCAGCGTTGTGATTTTGGACGACTAGTTCATTGATCACCATTTGTACCCCGGGCACCTGGCCGGCTACCCGACCGATCTCTGCCTTCACTCTCGCCGATTTTACCTGTCCTCTCAAGTGGACGGCCCCCAGGACAGAATGTACGGTCACTTTGCCGGCCGCCGGGCGAGTGTTGGGGTTCTGCCTCAAACGTTGGCCTATCCGCCGTTCCAACGCCTCATCGCTCACCAGCCTGTCTCGGATCTTGCTCACCCCTGGTACGGCCCTGGCCAGCTTGAGGGCCATCCGCTTCATCAATTCAGTGCGCACGGTGCCGCTCAGTTCCACCACTTCGCCTCGGGCGATCACGATGATGGGGCAGCGGCTCTCCCGCAAGGGAGAATAACTCCACAAAGCCCGGTTCACCCGCGCTTCCAGCTCTCTATCACGTTGTGTGATTCTGGTTGCTCGGTGCATATTGCTTCTCATGGCGTAGCTCCTCAGCCTACCCTCCCGCAGGTTACGGTTGACGGCTTAACCTGCGGGAGGGCGAGTAGTAACCCCATGGCTATTATACCACATCTTTCAAATTTGTGCTGTTATCTCAACGT
>JAOZOT010000276.1 GCA_029933115.1 Anaerolineae bacterium
ATTCCTCACTGCTGCCTCCCGTAGGAGTCTGGCCCGTGTCTCAGTGCCAGTGTGGCTGATCGTCCTCTCAGACCAGCTACCGATCATCGCCTTGGTGAGCCATTACCCCACCAACTAGCTAATCGGCCGCAGGCCCCTCCCGAAGCGCCGGAGCTTTAATCGGTGAAACGAATCACCGACCACATGGGGTATTAGCTGCCGTTTCCAGCAGTTATCCCCCTCTTCGGGGCAGGTCACCTACGTGTTACTCACCCGTGCGCCACTAACCGGCCGATGGTTGATAGCCTGTGGCTTATGGTGAACCATCTGCCTCAGCTACCTGCTATCTGCCAGTTCGTTCGACTTGCATGTGTTAGGCACGCCGCCAGCGTTCATCCTGAGCCAGGATCAAACTCTCCGTGAAGAATTTGATTTGACTTGTTTGGGCCCAAAATTTCCGCTTACCTTCCTACCACTCTTCAGTTGTTAAGGTACCTCCAAAGTGTGCTGTATTCTAGCACAATTTTGAAACCATGTCAAATCATCGAGGAACAAAATACCGACGTTCCCACGTCGGCAGGTAGAAATTCTATGCCTTTGCTCAACTCGATGTTTGAATTTCTACCTCCTCTTTCTCTCATTTGTTAGATCTTTTCGCTAATCAGCGAACGAGATCATCCACCTACAATGCGCTTATATTGTACCACAACAAGCACGCTTTGTCAAGAGGGCATGGTAATTTTTTAAGGAAAAACTTGACATTCTACGCCTTTGACCATAAAATGCACATGTGTAGGGACATCGGGCCAGCTCCGGTGAACTTCTCCCGCCGCTCTACGGTATTATCTTTGGAGAAGCCGGCCCCGATGGGAAAAAGCTCCCCCAATACCGAACTGGGGTAAGTCCGCACGTAAACGTGGGCAAGTGATCGGGTGGGGCATGTTCCCAAACAGAAGAGGGAAAATAGGGTGTTTTTTGGCGCCCTCGGAGTGGGGCAGCCTGCCCAACCACGATTGAGTGCAGAGCTATCCCGAACTGGAGACGAAATTGCAAATCGGGCTAAAAGTGCGTGAGGGTTGGTCAACCCTCGGCTTGCTCACTCTGATGCTTCTCAACGTAGCTTGGGCCATCAACGCGGCCGAATGGACAGAAGGCCTGGCTATCCTCCAATGGATCGTGCTGGTCGGCCTGGCCGTTGGATTCGTTCTGGCCAAAAGCCGCCTGCCTGGTTTTGTAGCCCACCTGCTCAGCCTCATCGGCGGGGCAGCCTGGGTTGCTTTCCTGGTCGGCACTCTTCTCCCCCCCACCCTCAGTTGGACCGAAAAGATGCTCAACCTGGCCGACCGCCTCACCACCTGGTGGCGGACGGCCCTCGGCGAGGAGAGCAGTTTCGACAGTTTGATCTTTGTCCTCACACTGGCCATACTCTTTTGGCTGCTCGGCTACCTCTGTGCCTGGTTCACCTTCCGTGCACACAAAATATGGAGGGTGATCATCCCCAGCGGCGTCACCATGCTGGCCAATCTCTACTACGGCCCTTCCCTTCTCATCACCTACCTAATAGGGTATCTCCTCTGCGCTCTGCTCCTGATCGTGCGCTCCAACGTGTTCGCCCAGGAAGAGGAATGGCAGAAGGCCCGGGTGGGCTACCAGCCTGACATCGGGTTCGACTTTTTGCGCTATGGGGCTGTCCTGTCGGTTATAATCGTCCTGTTGGCCTGGCTCATTCCCACAGCAGCGGCCAGCCCTCAAGTTTCCTTTCTACTGGACCACTTTGAGGAACCCTGGCAAGAGTTGCAAGATCACTGGAGACGCCTCTTCGCCTCCCTCAACTACCGAGGCCAGGCCGGCGCTAACTCTTTCAGCAAGACCATGACTTTATCCGGCCCCGTTTCTCTGGGCACCACGCCCATCATGGATGTACGAGCCGAGAGGGGTTACTATTGGCGGGCGGTCGTCTATGACAAATATACCGGCTCCGGCTGGGTCAACACCGACGAAGAGACTCTCGCTTTGAGCGCCAACTCTTCCCCGCCCCTGCCCCAATTTGAGCTGCGCCGCGAAGTGACTCAGACCGTCAAGACTTTCCAGGGAGGGACGAACCTGCTCTTCGCTGCCTCACAGCCGGTTCGCACCAGCCTGCCCGCCAGAATCGAACTCAGTTATGTACCTTCCTCTGGCCAAGACCCTTACCTCCCTGCTGCCAACATCTCTATCATGTATAGTCGCTCTCGTTTGAGGAAAAATCAAGTCTACACCGTCGTCTCCTCGGTCTCGCGAGCTGATGTGGAAAGCTTGCGTTCGGCGGGCAGCGATTACCCCGATTGGGTCACCGCCCGCTACCTTCAGTTGCCACCCACCCTGCCCGACCGTGTACGCGCTCTGGCGGAGGATATAACCAAAGACTATGACAATCCTTTCGACAAAGTAACCGCTCTGGAAAGCTACCTGCGGACAATCCCTTACAATGAGTTGATTGACGCACCGTCTCCGGGGCAGGACGGAGTGGACTATTTCCTCTTCGACATCCGCCAGGGTTATTGCGACTACTATGCCTCAGCACTGGCAGTTATGGCCCGCGCTGTCGGTATCCCGGCCCGACTTGCTTCGGGCTACACGCAGGGGGAATACTACAGCGCATACGACGTTTACCGCATCAGAGAGCTAAATGCTCACACCTGGGTCGAAGTCTACTTCCCTCGCTACGGTTGGGTGGAATTCGAGCCCACTGCCTCCCAGCCGCTGATCGCACGGCCAGAGCCCGAAAGTAGCGAAGAGTTGACCCCAAGTGATTTCGAGTCATCGGGGCAAAGACGAGAGAGGGAAGAAAGAGAGGTAGAAGCCGAGGTTGCACCCGAAGCTGTGGGCATTCCCCTTGCCAGGACTGCCCCTTGGTCAATGGCCCTGTGGGGAGGGACATTAATGGTCCTGCTGGTGATTGGGGGGATGATAGTTGTCTGGTACCTGTGGATGAAGGTGCCGAAAAGCTCAAGCCCGGTGGAGCGCATCTACGTGAAGATGGCCCGCTACGCCCAACTGATAGGCGTTGGCCGGCTGGCGCATCAGACACCCTACGAGTACGCAGCGGCCCTGGTTGAGGCCCTACCCAGAGGTCAAACACAGATAGCACAAATTACCGACCTCTACGTCAAAGAACGCTTCAGCAGCAAGGGCACTGACGAGAGGGAAATAGAGGAGGCCAGGGAAGCCTGGCGCGCTCTGAAGTCCATCCTGCGGCGACAGGCGATACGCAAAGTCCTACGCGCCTCCACTCGCCATTCGTAATTCACCGGCGCCCTGCTGCTGTGGTATGGTGAAGGTGAAGGTACTCCCCCGCCCGACTTCGCTTTCCACCCAGATACGCCCTCCGCACAACTCAACCATGCCCTTAGCGATGGACAATCCCAAACCGATCCCTCCGTGCTTGCGCGTGAGAGAGTCCCCCACCTGGTAGAACCGCTCGAAGATCCTCTCGTGCTCCTCGGGAGGGATGCCAATCCCGGTATCGCTCACCGATACCAATACCTCTCGCTCATTCGACTTGACCTCGATGGTTATCCTCCCCCCCTCTGGAGTGAACTTGACGGCATTGGAAAGCAAGTTGGTCAGGATCAGAGCCAGTTTCTGCCGGTCGGCGACGATGGGAGGAAAGCTTTCTGGCAGCCTGACTTCGATGCTTTGCCCCTTGCTCTCGGCCAATGGACTGAGGTCTCCCACCGCCTCATCAATGGCCTGGCGCAGGATGATTTGTTCGAGTTTGAGTTGGGATTTGCCCGTTTCCAGATAGCGGAGGTTGAGCATACTGTCAACCAAAGCCCTGAGACGCATGGCGTTGCGGACAATGATTCCCAACTGCTCTTTAGCTTTGCCTTCGGCTTCCTCTTGCAGAAGGGTGGCATACCCCAGCAATATGGCCAGGGGGGTGCGCAACTCGTGGGCGGCGATGTTGATGAATTCGCTTTTCATGTGATCCAGCTTTTGCAATTCCTGATAAGCGTGCTGGATTTCCTCAAACAGCCGGGCGTTCTCGATAGCAATGGCCGCCTGCCCACTCAACACCGAAAGCAACTCCACATCACCAGGGGCAAAAAAGTCTCCCTGAGCGACTTTGGCCAGAACAAGGACGCCAATGGCTTCGTTCTTCACCAGCAGGGGGCTGACTATCAGAGAATGAACGCCTATCTTCTCCATGAACGCCGCGAAAGAGCCCGATCTATCTTGCAGCACCAATTGCTCCCCACTTCTCATCACCGATGCGGCTATCTCCCGACCTTCTTCCATTGCCTCTTCACAAGAGAGGTACTCCGGGAAACCAATCGAAGCTCTGACCAGCAAGACGCGCCTCCGCTCATCCCACAGCAATAGGGCAACCCAATCGGACCTGGTTTCCTGACGGGCAATCTGAACCACGTTGTGGAGAAGTTCATCCAGGTCCACTGTAGACATAAAAACTTTGCTGAGTTCAAAGAGCGGTATCAGAGCTTTGAGGCGGACGTTCTCCCTCCTCAGCCGTTCTTTCTCCAACCCTCTGCTGATGGCTATTCCCAACTCATCCGGGGTGAAGGGTTTGACCACGAATTCATCAATCCCCAGCTTGAGGGCCTGAATGGCTGTGTCCATAGTGCCATGCCCGGTCATGGTCACACAGACTATTTCGGGATCGAACTCTTTTATCGCCTGGGCCGTTTCCAGTCCGCTCAGGCCGGGCATCTTGATATCAATCAGCAGCAGGTCGAAATGCTTTTCTTTGGCCCTTTCAATTGCCATCCAACCATTGCTGACACACTCGACTTCATAGCCATTGGCGGTCAATATACGCTGACACAGCTCAATTACAGCGGGCTCATCGTCAGCTACCAGGATCCTCTGTTTAGGCACTATCGCATTTCTCCTATGTTCTTCATAGTTTCTTGCTCGATCCAGCGGTCGAGGAGGTCCCTCTTCACCCGCCACTGGCGACCCACCTTGAAGGCCGGTATTTCCCCTTCACGAGCCAGACGACGAACGGTTAATTCATGCAGACTCAGGTAGCGCGCCACCTCTTCGATGGTCATGATGTGATTGAAATCTCCATCAGGATTCTTATCTTCCATCGC
>JAOZOT010000277.1 GCA_029933115.1 Anaerolineae bacterium
CTGCCGGAGTGAATTTCAAGCCTGCGGGAGGGTGATATGTCGGATATACCCAGGGCCTCGGGACCGGTTGCGCTTTTTGGGGAGGGATGATATAATTCTGCATTACAATGATAGCCAGATTGAAAGGAAGGTTAGAAGTCAAGGGCAGAGACCATGCCATCATTGATGTGGGGGGCATCGGCTTCAAGGTTTATGTGCCGGCTTCGCTCCTCGACAGTTGGGAGAGCACAGGTCGCGAGGTGGAGCTTTTCACCCATCTCCACGTGCGGGAAAATGAACTCTCCCTCTACGGCTGCGGCAGCCAGGAAGAACTGACCCTCTTCGAGTTGCTGCTGGGTGTCTCGGGCGTGGGGCCCAAGGTGGCCCTGGCCGTCCTCTCCGCCCTGCCACCCGATTCCCTGCGCACGGTCATTGTCCAGGAAAATGCCGAGGCTCTGGCCAGGGTGCCCGGCATCGGCCCCAAAACGGCCAAAAAGTTGATCTTTGACCTCAAGGACAAAATCGGCGTTGGCGTCACGCCGACGGCCGCGCCGGTCCTGACCGACGCTGATGCTGAGGTCATCGCCGCCCTCACCGCCCTGGGCTACAGCGTGGTCGAAGCCCAGGCGGCCCTGCAATCTCTACCCAGAGAAGAGATGGAGATAGAGGAAAGGGTGCGGCTAGCTCTGGCTTATTTCGCGCGGGCCTGAGGGGATATAAAATGTTGTGGCCGAGAAACCTGGGTAAACAGTGCAGAGTGGCCTCGCTATTGGGACTGACCACCTTGTTCCTCGCCTCTCAGTTCTCCGAAACCTCGCCTCCCGCTGAGTTCATCGGAAGGGAACTGATTTCCATCACAGCCATTGCTGGGCCCATTGCTCCGACTCCTACTCCCACCCCCGCCATTCAGCCGGCAGAACGCCTGGAAGCAGCGCGCATCTACCGGCAGAACGGGGATTACCAGAGTGCCATTGCTGCGTACAAGGCCGTCCTCGCCGGCGGGGCCAGCTCGAGGCAGGCGGAGGAAGCCCGCTACCATCTGGGGGAAAGCTACCTGGCCGGTGGTAGCTACAAACTGGCTGTGGATACTCTGAAAGGCTTCCTCCAGGAGCATCGTGGCAGCGACAAGCGGTATCCACAAACCTTTTTCCTGTTGGCTCAAGCCTATCAAGGGCTGGGCGATTGGGCCGAAGCTGTCAAATATTACCGGGCCTACCTGGCCCGGCGAGATGTCATCGCCAGCTACGTCAATGAACTCATCGGCGATTGCTACATTAATCTAGGCAATTACTCCGAGGCTATCAGCGCCTACGAGGAGGCTCTGCGAGAAGCTCCCAGTGCTGGCTTTCACGTCCACATCAGGGAAAAGATCGCCGATACTTACTTGCGGCAACAGAACTATGAACTGGCTATCGCCCAGTACGACGCCATCTTGGAGATAGCTCGCATTGGCTACTATCGGGCCAAGGTCGAGTACCTGGCCGGCATGGCTTACCTCAATTGGGGTCAGACAGATAAAGCCCACGCTCGTTTTCTGAAGGCGGTAGATACCTATCCAGAGGCCAGGTATGCTTACCTATCCCTGGTGGAACTGGTGAACGCCGGGGTAGAGGTGGACGACTTTCAGCGCGGGCTGGTGGATTACTACAACGGTGCTTATCAACCGGCCGTAGATGCTTTCCGCCGCTACGTTCAGGCTGACCCCACGGGGCACTCTGGCGCCGCTCACTACTACGCCGGCTTGGCCTACAAAGCTCTAGGCAATTGCGAATCGGCCAGACACGAGTTCGATCTCCTCATTGACACCCACCCAGAGGACGAGCACCGAGACCAGGCCTGGCTGGAGAAGGCTGCTGCCCTGGCCGACTGCGGGGATTACGATGGAGCAGTGCAGGTCTATCAGACTTTTGTCAGACTCTATCCACAACACAAGCTGGCCGGAGAAGTCCTCTGGCGTAGAGCTCAACTGGCAGAGTCGCACAAGCGGTATGACGAAGCGGCCAAGACCTACCTTGTCCTGCAAAGTCGGTATCCGCAGTGGGAGCGGGCCGATGCAGCCCTGCTCCAGGCCGGCTTGTGCTACTACCGGCTGGCAAAAGACGAGGAAGCTGCCGGGGTCTGGCGGAAATTCCTGGAAGACTATGCTCAGTCCAGGTTGCGTGCCAAGGCTCTATTCTGGCTGGGGAAAGCTTACCTGCGCTTGGGGAGGACCGAAGAGGCCAGACAATCCCTGGCAGAGGCAGCGGCGGCGAGCCCACAAGGCTACTACGCCCTGCGGGCCAGGGAACTGCGCCGTACCATAGATGGCGACGCCTCCCCTCCTTTCGGGGGAGCAAACATCCTGCTGGTTACTGACCGACCGGAGGAGCAAAAAGAAGCCGAAGCCTGGCTGAAGAGTTGGGCCGATGTGCCCGGCAGAAATGGCGAGTTTGACGACCCCGAGTTTGACATAGCGTATAACCCGCGCTTCCGCAGGGGACGGGAGTTGCTGGCCGTGGGACTGCGAGAGGAGGCCCTCGACGAGTTCAAGGCCCTCAGAGAGGAGCTGGCCGACGATCCTTTGGCTCTCTACCAACTGGCCCTGGCTTGCCGCTCAATGGGCCTCTATCGGAGTTCCATACGCTGCGTCCAGCGGATCGTCCACCTATCACCCATCGAGTCTGTGCTGGAAGGGCCGCTCTTCCTACAACGGCTGGCCTATCCCCTTTACTTCAAGGACCTGGTGATAGCCGAGGCCCAGGCCAATGGCCTTGACCCACTGCTGCTTTTCGCTGTGGTCCGACAGGAGAGCCTTTTCGAACCGCAAGCGGCCTCCTGGGCTGACGCGCGAGGTCTGACCCAGATTGTCCCTTCCACCGGAGAGTGGATCGCTGCCCGTCTGGGTTGGTCAGAGTACCACTCCGATGACCTCGACAAGCCTTATGTGAACATCAGGTTTGGAGCCTGGTATCTGGCTTACCAAATCCAAGACTTTGGTGGCAACGTCTTCGCTGCCCTGGCCGCTTACAACGCCGGGCCGGGCAATGCAATCCGATGGCTGGAAGATGGCTCGGACGATGACCTCTTCGTCGAGGGGATCACCTTCGCCGAGTCTCAATTCTACGTCAAGCGCCTCTACGAGCAGTATTTTGCTTACAATGCGTTGTATAGAGGAATGGAGATAGAGAGTGCTCGGAAATGACCGGGCGTTCCTCGGAGTGGTGGGTGGTGGGCTTGCGCAGCGCAAGCCTATGGTCACAGTCGTTTGCCAATTACAGGCTGTTGTGCTAAAATAACGACGGCATTTGAGGCCAGAATGCAGGGTTGTCCTAAAGGGCAGCTACAGGTGCGACGCACTTCACCTCGACTTGGCAAGCCCGGCTAGAACGCGCCACCTTTTGGGGTGACTTCTTTTTTGAACTCTTTTGCACACGTGTGTAAAGGGCTTGTGCAGCGGGATTCGCTGCGCTAGAGAGCGGGATGGGGCCATGGGCGTATCTATCAAGGACATTGCCAGAGCAGCAGGGGTTTCTCATTCCACCGTCTCCCGGGCGTTGGCTGACAGCCCTCTGGTGGCTGAAGAGACAAAGCGACGCGTTCGCCGTTTGGCGAAGGAGATGGGGTACTCGCCGAGCGCCATCGCTCGGAGTTTGGTGACCAAACGCACCTATACTGTCGGCCTGGTGGTCACAACTATTGCCGATCCTTTCGTCTCAGAAGTGGTGCGGGGTATCGAAGAGACGGCCCTGGACAACGGCTACAGCGTCATCCTCTGCGACTCTAACGCCGAATCCCAGCGGGAAATCACGGCCGTGCGCACTTTGCGCGAGAAGAGAGTAGATGGGATCATCGTCACTGCCTCGCGGGTGGGTAACCTCTACCTGCCTATGCTGGAGGAAGTGGAGGTACCCATTGTCTTGATCAACAACCAGCGGGAGGGGCGCTACGTCTACTCGGTAGCTACCGACAACATCCACGGCGGTGAAATGGCCACCGAGCACCTGCTGGAATTAGGCCACAGGCGTATAGGTTACATCGCCGGGCCGGAGGGAGCCAGTTCCAGCCGCGCCCGTCTGGAGGGTTACAAAAGAGCCCTGCGTGCCCATAACGTAGAATTTGCCCCCGATTTGATCGCTTCAGGAAACGGCCGTGTGGAAGGAGGGGAACAGGGAATGCGCCAACTCTTGTCCATATCTCCTCCGCCGACGGCCGTTTTTTGCTACAATGATATGACGGCCATTGGAGCGATCTCGGAAGCCAAACGGATGGGCCTCAGAATACCGCAAGACATCTCTGTGGTGGGCTTCGACGACATCGCCTTTGCTGCTTATGTAGATCCTCCCCTGACCACAGTCGAACAGCGCAAATATGAGATGGGGCAGATGGCTATGGAGATGCTGTTGGACATCTTAGCCGGAGCAGACGCTGTGTCTGATATCACTTTGCAGGGCAGGCTGGTGGTGCGCAAATCGTCGGGGAGGCCGGGCTAGGCGTCGTTCAGTGAGCCCTACCCAGGGTTCAAGCATATTTTGACAAATCTCTTGACCTTTATTATAATAGCTAGGTATTGGACTTAGCAGACACACTTCAAATTGGGCAGAATGTCCCCCATTTTGTGATGCAGAACGAAAGGTAGCGATCGCATACCCTGTCAGCTTGTAGTGCCTGTCGAAGGCGGAGATGTTGGTAGCGGTGACGCTTTCGTCTCTCTGCCACGTGGGGGACTCTTTGTAGGGTGTCTTGGAAGGAGGTGATCAGGCCCATCAAGCAAGTCGCTCTGGGCTTAGTCTGTTTTCCGCACCGCTCGCGGCCGATTTGCACCACTATTGCGACACGGGGCGGCACTGTTGCGCCACAGGCAATCCGCCCGTCTGAGCCACCGGATTGCAAATCCAGCGAGAGCAACTGCAGAAAATGGGCTTAGGAAACAGGGTTGGGCTCCCTTTTTTGGTCAATTCTGGCCAAGGTCCGGTTATCGCCGGGTTGAAAATGGCCCGGGGTGGGAATTCCAATCCGGCGAGAGCAGGCGACAAGTGCAAAATTCTATTCCACTAGCTAAGGAGGAGATAGAAAGTGAAAGGGAAACTTTGGACCGTTTTGGCGGTCATGGTAG
>JAOZOT010000278.1 GCA_029933115.1 Anaerolineae bacterium
GAAGAATTATACCTCACTATGCCTTCTAATGCAATTAGCACCCTGGAGCGGGTCGGATAGCGACGCGCTCTAAAGTAGGGTGCTTTTTTGACGACGGCGAAGCCGCCGCCAAAAACACGAGTTCTTCCTCTCGTTCAGCAAAAGGGGAAAAGGGAAGGGTGGGGGAAAAGTCTACTTACCGTTCGGCCAGGGAGATGGTAACAAAGAGCCACGGGGCCAGGAAGGCCATGGAAAAACCAACCAGGCTGTAGCGGACCATCCGCAGGGTGATGGCTATGGGGTGGGACACTTCCCCTGGGAGTGCGACCTTGAGCCCCAGGTAGAAGGTAACGACCAGGACCATACCCACAATGAACCTGAGCCCACGCTTCCACCACAGGCCATTCACCTTGAAGCGGATGTACTCTCGCTCCAGAATGAAGCCTATGCTCATGCCCAGGACCGTGCCCATGGTGGTGGCTGCGATCTTGGCCGGGTATGTCCCGTCTACGTCGAAAGGATGCACGAACAATAGCGCCAGCGGGACGACTACGGACAAGGCCAGCTTGATGGGCAGGGACAGGTCGAAACGCCGTTCCTCGATGGTTCCCACGAGCCGGCTATAGGCGACGAGCAGCAGCAGGCCAATCAGCACCCCGCCCACGACGTCTTGGGGAAAATGCACCCCCACGTATATCCGCGAGAAGGCGATGAGCACGATCAGCACAACAGCCACTGCGCTGAATATCTTGTGGTGGAGTCTGATGGCCAGATACCCCCAGTTGACCACGGCACTCTGGGCGTGGTTGCTGGGAAAAGAGGGACTGGTCTCTGTTCTGAGGAGGACGAGGCGGGGGTCAGAGGGACGGGGCAGGCGAAAAGTCAGTTTGATTACAGAGTTGAGGTAGGGAGAGAAAATAGAGATGTAAGCCAGGCTGACCCCCACCTGTTTGCTCAGGCACCAATAGATAAACGGCAGAAAGAGCAGGTAGAATTCTTCCTCGCCGAGGGAGGTAGCGGCCAGGAAGAGAGCGTCGAAGAAAGGATGACGAAAGGACTGGACCCAGAGGATGACCCCTGTGCCCCAAGGCATCAGCGAAGCCAGAAGCTCGCCCATGGTCATATCTCCTCGCTACTCCTTCGGCGGGGGGTACAGAATGGCGGACCTCCCGGTCAGGGCTCTGATCACCGCTCAGCGCGAGATGTGCATCGGCATGATGACGTGCGTAAAGTCCTCCGATCCGACCGGCTTGATGACGCCAGGGCTCGAGGCGGTGGTGGTTTCCAACGCTACCTGGGCTGCGTCCACCACAGAGAGGACATCAATGAGGTACTTGGCGTTGAAGGCAATCTCTATTTCCTCTCCTTCGACCACGGCGTCAATTTCGCCCACGTTGTCACCTACCTCGGCTGAGGTAGCGGTCAGGGTTACGCGGCCGGGAGCCAATTCTCCCCCAGGGACGATTTCCAGACGGACGATGTTGGCTGCGTCACGGGCAAAAATGTTGGCCGTCTTGGCTGCCTTGAGAAAGTCGCCGGTGCTGACCACCGTGCGCGTGGAGTAGCTTTTGGGGATGATCTGATTATAGTCCGGAAAGTTGCCCTCAATGAGTTGAGATACCAGGTCAACGTTCGCCAGGTGGAAGATGGCTTGATTGCGGGCCGGAGTTATGGTGACTTCGATGGGCTGCTCTTGCTCGCCGCTGATACGGGAGAGCTCGGCCAGAGCCCGGGCGGGGACAATCACCGTTATGGGTTCAGAAACGGGCTCGGAAAGACGGGCTGTGCGCACCGAGAGGCGAAAGCCGTCGGCCGCGGCCAGAGTCAGTTGCTCGCCCTGGAACTTGGCCAACACACCGGTTAAAATGGGGCGGCTTTCGTCCGTGGCGGCGGCAAAGACCACCTGGTCAATCATCTGACGCAGCAATGAGGGATCGAGACTGATTTTGCTGTCCTCACCTGCTGTGGGGATCAATGGGAACTCTTGGGCGTCAATGCCTTTGATGTTGGCCTCGAAACGGGCGCACTTGAGGTTAAGGGTCTGAGTCCGTACAGTCAACTCCATGTCAATGCGCTCTGGGGGCAAAGAGTTGACGAAATCGGTGAGGAGTCTGGCCGGTACCGTAATGCTGCCCTCCTCCTCCACTTTGGCGCCGATCCAGCAGACTATACCTATCTCCAGATTGGTGGCCGAGAGTTTTAATCGGGCTCCATCAGTAGCCAGCATGACGTTGGAAAGCACCGGCAGTGTGCTGCGTGTGGCTACAGCCCGTCCCACGATGCTCAGGCCCTTGGCCAAATTCTCTTGCAAACAGGAAACTTTCACCCTTCACCTCCTTATTTCCGCTCCCGTCGCCAGGCGATGATCTCTCTCGCTTCCCTGACCAGAATCAACAAGAGGCCCAGGAATCCGGCCAGGAAGATCACTCCTATCCCCAGGCCGGTATCGGGCATCTTCCCCGCCGGTGCGCCGCTTGAGGCTCTCAGGCTGACGTCATCCACGGTAAATTTGACATAACTACCACGCGTGGGCCACTTTTT
Organism: Anaerolineae bacterium; assembly: GCA_029933115.1. GTDB lineage: Bacteria > Chloroflexota > Anaerolineae > E26-bin7 > E26-bin7 > E26-bin7. The sequence goes on from JAOZOT010000278.1 coordinate 2,521, forward strand.
CCACCCCCGTATGAAAAGGGTGGTAGAGGCAGAGGTGGCTTTGAAGGTGGTGGTATAGCTCCCAAAGGTGTAGGATCCAGCGTCCAGAGGTTGCTCGTCCCAGCCCACGTCGGTCCACTCGTCCACGGCTTGCCAATCGCTTCCACCGTTGTAGTCTACCCCCCACTGTATGCGGTAGCCGTAGCTGGAGGCCTGGGCACTGCCTTCATTGGACCTGATCACCCCATGCAAAGTGAGTTCGTAGCTGACTCCTGGAACCGTGGCAACGGTCTGGTAGATGCCGACGTAACGGTCAAAGACTCCTGCGTCCCAGATTTCCATGTGTTGAGCGTGATTCCCATCCCAGACCAAAGCAGGCCACGTCTCGTCGGCCCAGCCAAATTTGGCGTCGCCGTTGTTGAAGGCGTGCCACCCCACGCCCACCCCGTCCTCGAACCCTTCCTCGAAGCTACCGTTGGTCAGAGCTTCCACCTGGCTCACCGCCGGTAGGGCAGTGCTGGGCAATCCAAGGGTGGCTATCGGGGTAGGGGTGTTGGTAGGCGTGGCCGTGGGTGCGGGCCCTTCTGGCGTTGCTACCACCACAGGGGTATTGGTGGGTTTGGGGGGAGAGGGTGTGCCCGGTGGCGGGGCTTCTGGGGGGGTGACCACTGCTGCCAGTGTGGCTGTGGGTGCCGGTCCTCGTCCGCCTACGAAAGGTATGTCGCAGGCGGCAACCGCCAGCACCACCACTAGCAGGATGGGGAGACACTTCAGGGCTTTGGGCAGGGTTTTGCTCGTCATGACAACCTCCTTACTGGGTCCACCTCTTACCGCCCTTTGGGTGGCTTCTTCTGACCGATCTGCTGGTGTCGAGGAGACACTTATGTATATATAATAACACTCTTTTGCTTTTTTGGCAAGACCCAATTACCTTGACTTTACCCACATCGTGAGGGGTGACAGGAAGCCCTCGGTGAAGCCGGGGGAGCCCTCACAGTTGCCCCAGCCTTTTCTGAGCCGGCTGTGATCTACCCCCACCTTGCGGTGGGGGCTTCAGGATTTATGGGTAAAGTCAAGCCAATTACACATTGCCCTAACGTGCAGGCTTTGACCGGTCTTAAGGAAGGAAACCAGCCCCTTCTTATCCCTAACCCGCTACCCCGATGAGCAACACGCCGCTGAAGACCAGAGATGAGGCCAGAACTCTGATGGCCCCATAAGACTCCTTCAGCAGAAGGGCACCCAGCAGAGCTACAAAGATGACGTTCACGCTGCGCACCGAGCCAACATAGCTTACGTAGCTCAGGCGCATGGCAGCGAGAGCCAGAAAGTAGCTCAGGAGGACAGAGAGCCCCGCCACCCCAATGCCCAGCTTGCTGACCCGCCATTCGGCCACCAAATGAGCCCTATGCTCCGTCAGCAAAATGTACGGCGTGAAGGAAAACAAGGTGACAAGCAGTGTGAGGTAACCGTAAGCGAAGGGGTCTACATATCTGAGGCCCACCTTATCAATCACCGAATAAATGGAGACGCCCACACCAGCCAGCAGGGCCAACTGGGATGGCCTCTCCCTCAGAGAGCGCAGGGGTCTCAGTAGATCGGCCCTGGAGCGCACGTTGACCAGATAGAGGCCGGTTGTTACCAGCAGGATGCCTCCCAGCCCCCAGATTGTCAGCCGTTCTCCCAGGAGCAACACACCCCCCAGGGTGATCAGCAAAGGAGGCGTTCCTCTGGCCAGGGGATAGACTACCGACAGGTCCCCTTCCTCGAAGGCTTTGCCCACGCTTATGAAGTAGGCCATATCCATCCAACCGCTGAGCAGCAGGCACAGCCAACCCCACGCTGGGATGACCGGCCGACTCAAGATCAAGGCAGGAGCATAGATGACGGCGGTGACCAGCAGGAACCACCAGGCGAAAACCTGCTTATCGGCGCTCCGCTTGTAGAAGCCATAGTACGCAGTGTGCGACAGGGCACTCAGGACAAGCAGTAGCAAGGCTGAAAGAGGCATGGCGACATATTCTCTGACCAAAAAAGCCCCGGCGATTGGGGCTATTTCTCTAACACGATCGTTACCGGCCCGTCGTTGTGAATCTCCACCAGCATCATGGCCCGGAACACGCCGGTCTCTACGGTTAGCCCCTCCTCGCGCAGGCATTGGACAAAAAAATCCACAAGAGGTTCGGCTTCCTCTGGTGGAGCGGCCTCGGTGAAGCTTGGCCGAAAGCCCTTGCGGACGTTGCCATAGAGGGTGAATTGTGAAACGACCAAGGCTGCGCCTCCGACGTCCAAAGCTGAAAGATTCATCTTTCCCTGCTCGTCGGCGAATACGCGCAGATTGGCTATCTTGTGAGCCAGCCACCCTGCTTCGGCCTCGCTGTCACCTCTCCTGACTCCCAGCAGGACAACCAATCCCGGTCCGATGGCCCCTACCACTTTGTCGTCAACGCTCACCGCAGCCTGCTTCACCCGCTGTACCACTGCTCGCATCACCTGCTCCTTCCTGCGATTGCTCTGCTAATTGAGGCTCTTTCGTAATTCACCCGCAGAGGGGACGGCT
>JAOZOT010000279.1 GCA_029933115.1 Anaerolineae bacterium
GGCAGAAGCTCCGGCTTGGCACCGCAGCGCGTTCCACAGCCCCCCTCGGATTACAAATCCTCGGGAGTAGTGTGCTCGTAGTGTGGGCTTCAGCCCGTCCCACTTCGCCTATTGCGGGCGGGCAGACGAGGGCAATGCCTTCGCCTGCCCCTGGAGGAGAGTTGCGAATGTTCCAGGCCGCTGGACGGCAGATCCGGCGAGAGCAACCGCGGAAAATGGGCTGAACATCCGCCGGGCCAGAGGCGGTAAACAAGCACGCGAAATCATTGCGGAGGTGGTAGCTGAAAGAACCAAGATCAGCTCTGGGAAAACGATGTGGGAGAGAGGTGCTCCTCCTGGTAGAGGCAGCGCTGCTCATTGCCACCCTCCTCGGCTATAGGGCAGCCTCCGGCTCGCCGGTGCTTGATTCCCCCTCCTTTTCTCAAGGTATCTCTTGGAAACACATACCCAACGCTCCAAGCCCTGTTCTCGGGGTGTCACTCGCAGAGGCATCTGGCGACAGTCGCTCCGGGGGCGGGGCTCCGAGCACTTTCCGAGGGGGCTCCCAATCTGGGGTGGGGGCTGGCCGTATCGCCTTCTCCGCCTACCGCCACCACAACTGGGACATCTACACCGTCAACCCTGACGGCAGCGATTTGCGCCGGGTGACCCACGACCCCGCCCCTGACCGCTCACCGGCTTGGTCGCCCGATGGCACCAGAATCGCCTTTGCCTCCCGCCGCGATCACAATTGGGACATCTACGTCGTGGATGCCGGCGGCGGTGAACCCCTGCGGCTGACCGCCCACCCTGATTACGATGGCTCCCCCAGCTTCTCGCCCGACGGCGGACGTATCACCTTCGAGTCCTACCGGAGCGGCAACCTGGACATCTGGGTGATGGATGCCGACGGTGGCTATCCGCAGAATCTGACCTCTGAGGTGACGGAGGGGGATTTCGGGCCCGTCTGGTCGCCCGATGGTCGCTTCATTGCCTTCACCTCCTGGCGCTACGGCGACAAGGACGTCTTCCTGCTGGAGGTAGGCTCCGGTCAGGTCATGCGGTTGACCGACAGCCCGGCCATCGAGGAAGGCCCTGTCTGGTCGCCCGACAGTCAGAAGCTAGCCTTCGTCTATCAAGAAGACGGGGCACGCGAGATCTACCTCATGGACGTGGCTCATCCGCCCGCTCAGGGGGGGCGCACCAAACGTCTGACCTGGTTCACCCGCGACGATGCCCCTGCCTGGTCTCCCGATGGCCGGCGCCTGGCCTTTATCGTCCATCGCTTCGACGGTGAGAGTATCCTCTCCATCGAGCCGGACGCTCTTGGGGAGTTGCCCCGCGCTCTGACAGGGTTGGAGACCTTGGCCGGGAACCTGGCTTGGAACGGGATAGCTACAGCCTGGGGAGAGTCACCCACAGAGGAGGACGATGGGCAACCGCTCTACGTTGAAGTGACCACCCCCCAAGAAGGAGGTGATCCCCCCTACAGCTTCAAAAAGCTTCCCCACGCCTTTCTCGAATCCCAGGAGCTGGGTGGAGTGACAAAGCTCAGCGACCGGGTTGATGATTCCTTCAACGCCTTGCAGGCCAGAGTGCAGGAGGAGACAGGCTACGATTTCCTGGGCACCATCAGCGAAGCCTTCCGGCACATTGCTTTCGCCAGCAAAGCTTCGGCCTATGGTAGCTGGCACAAGGCCGGCCGGGCCGTTGACATGCTTTTCGACTTTCACAACGCTGCCGGCGAACCTCTTCTGGAGGTGGTGCGAGAGGACATGAGCGGCGAGACCTATTGGCGCCTGTACCTGCGCTGCGCCCGACAGGACGGCAGCCAGGGAGAGCCCCTCAAGGTCAATCCCTGGGATCTCAGCTTCCAGGCTCGGGCGGTAGAAAACCCCTCAGAGGGGGGCAGGTTGAAGTCTATTCCCCACGGCTACTACGTGGACCTCACCGCTCTGGCTCAGGAATACGGTTGGGACCGCATCTCAGCTCACGATGAAGAGGATTTCGATTGGACCTGGCATTTCAAAGCCTTGGAATACTGGCACTATGAGAAGCGGGATGGCCTGGACTGGTACGAAGCCATGCTAGAAGTTTACCCTCGCCAGAAGGTGGAAGAATTTTTCACCTGGAAAAAGTTTGCGGAGGCTGACGAGGAACCGTATACTGCCCTGGTGAAGGGGGTGCCACTGCCTTTCGCGGAAAGGCGGTGGCTCAGGGTCAGGCGCTGACGTGGTGGAGGCGTATCTGATACCGGGTGTGCACAGACGCGTCGCACCCTTGGACGACCGCGAGGGTTGCCCCTGCCCGACGGGGGCGTGAAAAATACTTGCCAAAATCGGTCATTGATAGTATAATAATTTTAGGCTGATGGGGAAGTGTCGGAATGGGCAGACGAGCGTGACTTAGGATCACGTGGAGAAATCCGTGCGAGTTCAAATCTCGCCTTCCCCATGTCAAAGGGCCACTCCTATCACGGGTAGGAGTGGCCCTTTTGTGTCACCACATCTTCGGCCGACATTTTCAGGGTGCTACTATCGGCAGAGCCTCCACAGCGACGCCCACGTCCACAAACTCGGCCGCTACCCAACCTTCTTCACCGCTGTCCAGGCTGATTTTCAACCACTCGCCGGCCTCATCTCGCCCCAGCACGTCTACTTCCTGGCCCTCGGCCAGAAGAAGCAATACCTGGTAATTAGTCCCAGGGCCCGATCTCATACGCAGGCCGCCGCCGGTAGTGCGCGAAGCTACGGGCACCGTGACTGTGGGCGCCGGGCTTGGAGCGGCCGTGGCCTCGGGAGGCACCGTTGGCGAAGGCATGGCCGTGGGCGTCGGTTTCGCCTCTGGAGGCACAATGGGTTCCGGTGTGATCACCGGTACCGCTTTCAGGTCGCCTCCCACATCCACGAATTCTGAGGCTACCCAGCCCTCCTCGCCGCTGTCCAGGCCAACCTTCACCCAATCACCCATCTCGTCCCGCCCCAGAATGTTCACCTCGTCACCTTTGGCCAGGGTAGCTATCACCTGGTAACCGCTCCCCGGGCCGATCCGCATTTGCAGGCCGTCGCCTATAACGTGCCCCCGCACAGGTACAGTGGGTGTCAGCGCCGGGCCGGAGGTGGCGGCCGCTGATGGCGCTGCGGTGGCCGGAGAGGTAGCTGTGGGCTCCGGGGTTTCCCCGACGGCCGGAGAGGCAGTTGCTTCCGCTGTCTCAGCAATTGTGGCCACGGGAGAGCTCTCAAGTGTGGGGGTAATCAGTTGAGACGGTGACAGGGCCAGCGTTGGCTGAGGGGTCGAGGGCAGCTCAGCCTCAGGTAGCGGCAGGAGTGCTGCCCAGCCCCGCTCGTCTGAGCGAATGGTGAGCAGCGTGGCCGGTATGGTAATGCCGCAGAGCCAGGCCACCAGCAACAGCATAAACAAGAGTCGCAGTTTGCCTCCCGTGCTCAGCGAGACCAGCCAAAGGGCTGTCCCCAGAACACTCTCTCTGATGCCCTGCGTCACGCTTTGTACCGCTTCCCCCAGGCCGGACGCCTTTCGGCGCTCAGGCCGTGGAGGTGGTGGGGGAGGAGCCGGACGGGCTTCGGGTTGCGGCTGAGCCGTAGGAGAAGCCGGACGAGCCTCAGGCTGCGGCTGAGCCGGAGGGGGAGCCGGGCGAGCCTCAGGCTGCGGCTGAGCCGGAGGGGGAGCCGGGCGAGCCTCAGGCTGCGGCCGGGCCGGAGGGGGAGCGGGGCGAGCTTTGGGGGGCGGAGGAGCCTTTTCTTCTATCGTCTCCTTCACCCGAGGCACACTTTCAAAGCGGGCTACGCCGGTCAGGCTTTGGGAGAGGAGTTTGTGCAGGGCCACGCCAACGCTGGGGTAGCGCAGAGCCAGTTCATCGAGGTCAGATCGGCGCAGCATCCAGAGCTTGACATCGGTCACTGCCCGGACTGTCATTTCCCGCTTCTTGGGCGTCAGAAGGGCCTTGTCGCCAAATACGTCGTCTTCCTCCAGGCGAGCCACTACCTCTACCTGGCCCGATTCAATCAGGTGCAGTGCATCGGTCGGCGACCACTTGACAAAGATTTCTTCGCCCGGCGAGACTTGGCGCAGCAACAGCCGTTCGGCTATCTCTTGCAGGACCTTGTCCGGCAGGTCGGCGAAGAGCGAAAGTTTCCGCAGACCTTTGACCGGTGGGGTTTTCTCTTGGGATTTCAGGTAGGCTTGCACAAGCCGGTCCTGATTGGACTTGAGGGCCGGATATTTAGTGGTCAACTCCTGGAGGGCCTTGCGGCTCAAGGTCCAGGCGATGACGTCGGTCTTGGCCTGGGCGGTGGCGGAGTAAGAATCGCCCATTATGACCTCTATCTGGCCCAGGGTGGCTCCTGCTCGCAACTCGCTGCCTGCTTCTTTCACCTCAGTCGCCACAGGGATTAGGTTGATGCGACCTGATTCGATAATGAACAGCGTCTCGGCCGGGGTGCCACTGCGGAAGATAAACTCGCCCTCGGGGAACTCTTTGATGCCCAGCGCGCTCGCCACAGCGCTCAGTTCTTCCAGACCTAGACCGGCCAGGAGGGGAAGAGGTTTGAGACGTCGTTCTATCAGGGAAGGCTTGAGTTGGACGATGGGGGCGCCTAAGGCCAGACTCAACTTCATGCCCAGCGAAGGGTGCTCCTCGAGCAACTCATTGAGGTCACGGTTCCTCAGAGTCCACAACACGACATCTGATCTGGCCTGGGCCTCCACAGAGCGGGAGCGTCCCAGGAGCAAATCCATATCGCCCAGCAGCCCCCCCGCTCCTATACTGCCAATGATCGCTCCTTCGTCGGTTGATAGTTCAACCGAGCCCGACTCGATTAAGTGCATCTCATCGCCAGGGAGACCGGCGGTAAAGATCACGGTGCCCTGGTCACGCTCCTGGCGACGCAGCCGCCGGATGAGTTCATCCCTCTCCTGAGCGGAGAGGCGGCTGAAAAGGGGCACGGCTTCAATTAGCGACTCTAACTTTTGGTTCATATTTGGGCTATCCTTTGCCTGTGGTAAGTCCGCACGTAAACGTGGGCAAGTGATCGGGTGGGGCATGTTCCCACAC
>JAOZOT010000280.1:0-2965 GCA_029933115.1 Anaerolineae bacterium
CTAGCTACCGACCAGTTCCTTTAATTTCGCGGTCAGAGGGGGCAAAACTTCTTTGTAATCCGCGACGATGCCGAAGTGGGCTACGTTGAAGATATTCGCCTCTTCATCTTTGTTGATAGCCACAATGACCTTTGATCCCAAAATGCCGGAGATATGCGCCATAGCGCCAGAGAGGGCTACGCCGATGTATAGTTTGGGGCTGACCATCCTTCCGCTCTGCCCCACCTGGAGCGTCGCCGGCACCCACCCCTCGTCGCAGGGAGGCCTCGTAGCACCCACAGCGCCACCCAGAACGTTGGCGAGCTCCCGGAGCATCTCGAAGTTTTCAGCACTGCCAATGCCACGGCCACCGACCACCACAACCTCAGCATCTTCCAGCTTTATTCCTTCCACTTCCTCCTTTACCCGCTCTACAACCTTGACCTTGATCGCCGAAGGGTCGAGCTTGCTTTCTACGGGAATAATCCGACCTTGCCGGGAGTCATCGCGCTCCGCCGGCGGCACTGTCTTCGGCCTTATAGTGGCCATCTGGGGCTTGGCGGATTTTGATACCACCGTAGCGTGGGCGTTACCACCAAAGACGGGCCTCGTCGAGACCAGGAGTCTGGTCTCCGGGTCAATGGATAAGGCCAGGCAACCCGTAGCCAGACCGCCCCCTAAGCGAGCATTCAATCGGGGAGCCAAATCAGAACCGATATCTGTATGCCCAAGGAGCACAATAGAGGGAGACATTTCGCGACAAAGGTCGGCCGCTACCTGAGTGTAGGCATCGGAGTTGTAATGATCCAGAAGACTGTCCTCGGCGACATAGACGTTGTCAGCCCCGTAGGCGATAGTCTCCTGACCCAGGCTACCTGCTTGGCTGCCCATCAATAGCACACTCAAATCCTCGTCCAGTTCATCGGCCAGTTTTCTGCCCACCCCAAGAAGTTCTATAGTGATCGGGGCTAGTTTCCCTTCACCGATCTCGCCGCAAACCAAAACACCCCTATGATTATCCATTGGATATCCTCCGTTCATTCCAGTGTGGTCACATCAGTTCAGCGAGCTTTACGGCCAGGTTGACGGCGGCATCCCCAGGCGTATCCCCGGTAATGATCTCACACTCGGTCTTTCGGGTCGGCACAGAGAGAGCGGTGATCTCGGTATGGGCGTTAACTTTGTCCAACTCTGAGGACTCGACCCCAATATCCTGCGCCTTCCAGACCGGAATCTGCTTTCGGCGGACCATCATGAGGCGAACTCCGGTGGGAAGGCGAGGCAGGCCAATCTCACCGCTGACGGTGGCCAGACACGGCGTGGGAGCTTCCAGCACTTCAAAGCCATCGCTCACTACCCTCTTTACCCGGAGAGCTCCGTCCACGGCTTGAATATCGAAGACACGGGTGACGACAGGGATACCCAACATTTCGGCCAGGATAGAGCCTACCTGCTCGGCGCCCCAGTCGGCGGCCTCCCGCCCGCACAGAACCAGATCATACTCACCGATCTTCTGGATGGCCTTGCTCAGGACATAGGCAGTGCCAAAACTGTCCAGGTTTTCGAAGAGCGGGTCATGGATGAGGAATCCTTCATCGGCCCCCATCGCTATAGTGTGCTTTATCACATCGGCGGCTTGCTCCGACCCCATGCTTATCGCCGTGATTTTGCCGCCGTGTTCATCTTTGAGGCGGCAGGCCGCCTCAACCGCCCTTTCGTCAAACACACTTATCACCGGCGGCACTCCGGGGGGAGGGATAACCTGTTTCTTCTCAGGGTCAATCTGGAATTTGGCCGGTGGTATCTCAGGGTCAGGTACTTGCTTAACGCAGACGATTATGTTCATAATATCTCCTCCTAATCAGGTTACCGATCCGGGCATCGGTTCTCACCCTACCACCAAGAGCACAAAGCCCACAAGTTTTCCCCTGTGTTCTCGGTGCCCTTCGCGCCTTCGTGGTTTTCACCCCCGCGGCGTGCGAAGAATCGCGGCCTCGACGATCTCGGCCAGGTCTTTGGCCTGCAACGAGTCTTTCATCTCCTTGTGTTCGATGGCCTCCTCGAACATCTGCAAACAATAAGGGCAGGCGGTCACCACAGTCTCAGCCCCGGCCCTGAGAACGTCTTCAAAGCGCATCTGGTTGATCTTCGTCGTACCGGGCTGTTCTTCCACCCACATGTGTCCACCGCCGCCGCCGCAGCAAAAGCTGTTGCTCCGCGAGCGTTCCATCTCCTCAAGCTTTGCGCCGGGGATGGCCTGAAGTATCCGGCGCGGCTCCAGATAGATGTTGTTATAACGGCCCAGATAGCAAGGGTCGTGATAGGTGAGTTTAGAATTCAGTTCGTTGGTCAGTTGCAGTTTGCCCTGCCGGATCAAATCGGCGATAAGCTGGGTATAGTGAACCACCTCGAAATCGCCGCCAAAGCTTGGGTACTCGTGCTTGAGGGTATGGTAACAGTGGGGACAGGAGGTGATAATCTGCTTGATGTTGTGGGCTTTGAAAAGCTCGATATTCTCCTCCGCCATGATCTGAAACTGAAACTCGTACCCCACTCTTCGGGCCGGGTCGCCGCAGCAGGTCTCTGCCTCCCCCAATACGGCAAAATCTACTCCGGCCGCTTGCAGCACCCTGGCCGTGGCAAGCGTCGCCGCGACATTGCGCTCGACAAGAGCGCCGGTGCAGCCTACCCAAAGCAGGGTGTGGGCGCTATCGCCCTCGGTCAATACTTTGAGCTCCAGCTCACTCGTCCAGTCGCCCCGCAACCTCAGCGACTGGATCCCGGCCCAGGGGTGTCCTCTCGACTGCATGTTTCTGAGCATAAGCTGGGCCGTTTCCGGCATCTTGTTCTGTGCCATCACCAGGTTACGTCTGAGGTCAACGATCTTGACCATGTGCTCCACATAGACGGGGCACCTTTCCTGGCAAGCGCCACAGGTGGTGCAGGCCCAGATTTCGGCTTCGCTTGGAGCTTCGCTAACCAGGGT
>JAOZOT010000280.1:3065-5043 GCA_029933115.1 Anaerolineae bacterium
AGCATGTGGACTTTGAGGTCCTGCACGAATTTCCTGGGGGAAAGAGGTTTGCCCGTGGCCCACGCCGGGCAGGCATCCTGGCAACGACCGCAGTCGGTGCAGGCATCCAGGTCGAGGAGCTGCTTCCAGGTGAAGTCTTTGATCTCCCCCACGCCGAGCCGCCCGGCCTCGGCGTCTTCGATGTCAATGGGTGTGAGGACCCCCACAGGTTCCAGGGAACGGAAGAAGACGTTCAACGGAGATACGACAATATGCTGCAATTTGGAAAAGACCAAGGCAATATAGAAGAAGGCACCGATGGCCAGCGCAGCATGGAACCACCACAGAAACCTGTGCCAGAACAGAAGCGAATCCTGGCTCAGGCCGGCGAGCGCTTTGGCGAAGACAAGGCCACCTGGGGACCATACCGCCCAGTCAGGGTGAAGGGTCAATTCGGTAGCGGCCTGCCGCAACCCCTCAACCATGTAGCCCGTGATCAGTATCGCCGCGATCAGCGCCAGGCCGATGCCATCGTCGAGCACGCTGTTCAGTCTCTCGGGCTTAAGAACGTAGCGGCGATAGGCAGCCATGATGATGCCCACAAGGGCCAAAAGGCCGCCGATATCGGTGATGAGCGAGAACCACAGGTAGGGAGTGCCGACGATGTGGCGATTGGTGTAATGAGTCACAGCATCAACGGCCGCGGCCAAAAGGAGTATGACAAAACCCCAGAAGATCATAAGGTGCATCATCCCGGGGTAGGGATCGCGAAGAAAGCGTCGGTGGGCCAGGACATCCACCACCACGGTGCGGATGAAAACCGCTATTCTCCTGCCCATGTCTCCGAAGCGGTCCTCCGGCCTCCCCAAACGCCATAGCTTATAACGTCGGTAGATGCTGTGCACCAGGAAAGCCAGGGCAATGGCCGCCGCTATGTACATCAAATAGCTGTATTGTATGTTCCAGAATACCTCTCGGGATGGCAAAACCTATCCTCCCCTTTGATTAGCGAAGCTTCGCCTCAAACCGACCGGACTTCCGAAGTCGAGTTCGGAAGTCCGAGTCAATCTTGACTCATTTGTCAAAGATTTGGCTTGTGAAGATGACCTCTTGATCCGAGGCGGAAAGGGCTCGGTCAGGAGACCTTCGCCTATCGGTAGAATGAGTAATCGGGAAACCTGATCCCTGAGCACTGTTCACTGATTCTTCACCCTGTTCTGACGAGCACTCTTTCTTCTTCAGGGATAGGAAGCGGGACAGGCCCACCGACGATCTTGGTCACTGCATCGAATTTAGGGGGGCAAACCTCATAACAGGTTCCGCATTTGATGCATATCTCCTGATCAATGACGTGGACTTGGTTCTTGGCCCCTATGATCGCCTCCACAGGACATCGCCTGGCGCAAATCATACAGGCCTGGCACTTCTCCGGGTCAATATAGTACGAGACGACTGTGCTGAATAACTCGTCTATTTCGTCTCTGGTGAAAAGCCGGTCATATTCTTCCGGGCCCTCAAGACGTGAGGCCAGCTTGTCATTTTTCACCATCTTGATGTAGGGGACCAACTTGATAACTTCCGCCAGTCTGGATTTTAGTTCTTGCTGGCCTATTCCTTCGCTCTCGCCAAGTGGCCCTAACTCCCTCACCTGCCTGCTGAACTCGCTCATCACCCTGGCGAAGAGGATGCCCTCGGCGGAGGACATGAATTCGATCCTCAGCCTGTCCGGGTTCAGCCCTATGTGCTCCAGTAGCCTTTTACATAGGAGCACCATATTGAGAGCGTAGTAATTCCCATGGGTGACATAGTTACATTCACCAAGACGGCAGCCGCCAACGAACACCCCATCCATTCCGTTTGAGAAAGCCCGGAGCACGAATTCCAGGTCCACTCTACCGGAACACATGACGCGTATCAGCCTTATTTCGGGTGAGTATTGAAGCCTGGAAACTCCAGACAGGTCAGCAGCCCCGTATACTCACCAATGGCACACGAAACC
>JAOZOT010000281.1 GCA_029933115.1 Anaerolineae bacterium
ACAACACTTAAGGGGGAGACTACCCACAAGCGCCCACTACGAGCAAGAGTTGCGGTCTGCTGAGCCTGGGGGCTTTGCCAATCCCCGAATTTTCAAACGTGCTCCAGGGCGGGGTTGTTCAGCGGCAGGTAGACGGTGAAGGTGGCCCCTTTGCCCGGCTCGCTCTGAACCTCGATCCGGCCCCCGTGTCGCTCAATGATGCCGTAACTGACCGAAAGGCCCAGCCCTGTTCCTGTGGCCTTGGTAGTGAAGAAGGGTTCGAAAATGCTCTCTTGCTCCTTCTCTGAGAGGCCCACCCCGGTGTCGGTGAAGGCTACAGAGAGCTCCTCCCCATCTTCACTCACCTTCGTCTCTATGCACAACTCACCGCCCTGGGGCATGGCTTCAACGGCGTTGATGACAATGTTGAGAAAGACTTGCTTCAATTGATCGCTCACGGCGTAGACGGTTGGCAGGTCGGGAGCCAGCTTTTTGGTGACGGTGATTTTGCCGTGCTGAAGCCGTTTGTTGGACAGAGCCAGCACGTTCTCGATGATGGTATGCACATCGGTGGGGGCCAGGCCCTCCCTGGAAGGCCGATAGAACTCCAGCATACGCTGCACGATGGCGATGAGGCGTTCTACTTCTTCCTGAGCCATGCTCAGGTAGCGGCTTTTCTTCTCCCCATCGAGGGGTTTTCGGAGGATGAGGTGAAGGCAATTGTGAATGGCTTGGAGGGGATTGTTTATCTCGTGGGCGATAGAAGCAGCCAGCCGCCCCATAGCTGCCAACTTTTCGGCCTGGACGAGCTGGGCCTGGGATTTTTCCAACTCCCTGGCGAAATCGCTCAGTTCAGCGTAGAGGCGTGCGTTCTCAATGGCAATGGCTACCGAGCCGGCCATGTAATTCAGAAGCCACAGGTCTTTTTCGTCAAATTGCCCACCGAGTTTGTTAATCACCTCGATGGCGCCGATGATTTTGTCCTTGACCTTAAGGGGCACGCAGAGTACCGAGCGAGTCACAAAGCCGAGGGCTTCATCAATGCGGGGGCAAAAGCGTGGGTCGTTCTGGGCATCCAGCACCAACAAAGGCTGCCCATCCTGCACCACGTGACCGGCAATGCCTTCCCCGGGCTTTAGTTTGAACTCTGCCATCCGTTCGTGGCTGCCACTCAAAATCTTCTTGAATTCCAACAAGCCACTGTCTTCGTCCAGCAGCAAAAGAGACCCGGCTTCTACGTGCAGGATCCCACGGATACCACGCATGGTCTGGCTCAAGATTTGATCCAGGTCCAGGCTAGAAGTGATAGCTTTGTTGATTTCGTTCAGAGTGGCCAGTTCATGGGCATACTGGAGCAACTCCTGTTCCATAGCGCGCACACGCAGCATGGCCTTCACCCTGGCCACCAATTCCTCAGACCGGAAAGGTTTGCTCACATAATCGTCAGCGCCAACGGCCAGGCCCTTGGTCGTATCCTCAACAGACCCCAGGCCCGTCACCATGATGACAGGGATATACTTCAGATGTTCATCCTGCTTGATTGCCCGGCAGACTTCATAACCGTCCACATCTGGTATCATCACGTCCAAGATCACCAGGTCAATCAAAGACCCACCGCCCCTCGTGTGCTCCTGAATCCCCTGTCGGAGGATTTCCAGAGCTTCTGTTCCACTGTACGCCGGAGTGACGGTGTATCCCTGGCCTTCCAGCAAGAGGGAGATCATCTCAACTGTTTCTACTTCGTCGTCTACCACCAGTATATTAGCGCCTGTCATTTATCCACACCCAAAACTTCGGCTGCAAAACTGTGGACGATAGCCCGGTAATGTCCCCAATCGCGCCAGTCCGCTTCGATGGCCCGCAGGTTCTGAGCCACTGCCTCAAGCTCGGTCAGAGGCGCCTCTCGAAAGGAGGCGATCCGTTCACCTTTGTCCCGAGGACGCAATTGACCGCCGTTCTCCCGCAGCAAAAAGACGTATGAGACGAAGGGTAGCCTCTCGTCTTGGTGGCGGAACTCGTACTCCAGGACGCCTAGACAGCGCTCGATGGTCACCGTGAGGCCGGTCTCCTCGCGGGCCTCGCGGTGCACGGCCGTCACCACATCTTCCCCCCGCTCTATGCCGCCTGTAGGGATGCGGTAAACCCCCTCGGGATAAAACTCCTTGGTGTGCAAGATCACGTTACCGCTGGGGCGCAGGATGAGGAGAGCCACTTCTCCTCGGCAGTCGCCGCGCTCTTCTCTCCAGTAGGCGAAGGCCCTCTCTCCCACATCCAGGACGTAGCGGCGTCGCTCCAGGGGGCCGTATCGCCGGGCCAGTTCTGCAAGCTCCTTCTCGTCAATCAAAGTCCGTTCTCTTCTTTCGTGCTTTGTGTTCCGTGGCTCCTTCGCGTTTTTCATGATTCCGCCGTTCCCGGCCTTGCGCACGCCCCCAGAGCCACAGAACAAACAGGCTCAGCAGTTGGGCTCCCAGGCCCATCAGCCCCCCTTCCGGCCCAAAGGCTCCACCGGTGATCACACCCCCAGTTGGGCTCACCTGGGTCAGGAGTAGGCCATTTGAGTCCATGCCGCTGACGGGGAAAGAGAAGACCGGCCCCTGGAAAAAGTTCCAGGAAAAGTGGTAGGCTATAGGCAGCCACAGATTGCCGGTTACCAAATAGGCATAGCAAAAGATCACGCCGGCCAGGATAATGTTCAGCGCAGCAAAGAGATTGAAATGGGGGTTGAGAGCGTGGAGCAGGCCGAAGAGGATAGAAGAGATGACCACCGCCAAAGCAGTGCCGGGCCACTCTCTGAGGTTCTGGAAGATGTACCCCCTGAACATGATTTCTTCAGAGGCTCCAGAGAGGACGAAGAGGGTGAAGTAACCGGCCAACATCAGCAAGGCCGGGCCCGGCGCCGGAAAGCGCCAGAGCCTCTCGCTGAGTGTCAGCCACCCTCCGAACCATTCGACGAGGAAGATGCCGCCCATGAGCGCAAAACCCATGACGAGGCCCAAACCAATCTCCCGCAACCAGCCGCGCCGCCGCGTAAAGCCCAGGCTGACAAAGCTCTGCCGATCCAGGAAACGCCGGAAAAGGTATGTCAACGTCAGGATCACACCCAACTCCACGAATGTAGCCGGGAGGATGAGGGCCAGAGGGAATTTTTCAACCTCTGGCAGCGCTGCCTTGGGGGGCTGACCAGAGAAGGTCAGGCAGACGATGTAAGCGAAAACGATGAGCACCTGAACCAGCAACAGACTGGCCAAGGCAGCTATGACGTAGAAGGCCACCCGCCAGCCAGGATGCAACCTGTCTCCTCTAATAAAGAACCGCCGCCAATCACTTTCCATATCCCGCCAGCCTCACGAACGTTCGAGATTGCGCAGCAAATCCCCGAAGAGCACGAGGGGGTATCCTTTCGCCTCTTGTCTCCTGTACATGTTGTAGACAACGCTGAATTGTTGCACTACCCCATTTTGTTGTTATTCATTATACTTCATCCTGTCCCAAAAGACAAGCCCCCTGCGCCTCGGTTTGAGGGCAAGGGGCTTGTCATCAGGATATTTACATCGTGCGCCGATCTGTCAGGTCTGAACGGTACCACTACACCCAGCCACGGAGTCTGACCGCTTCAGCCACCCGGTTGACGGCCACCAGATAGGCAGCCAGACGGTTATGAACCTTGTGCCTCTGGGCCATTTCGTGGACGGCGTGGAAGGCGGCGGTCATCTTCTGATCCAACCGCTCGTGCACTGTCTTTTCATCCCAGTAGTAGTCGTAGGCGTTCTGCACTTGCTCGAAGTAGCTGACCGTCACGCCACCGGCGTTGCACAAAAAGTCGGGGATGACGTAGACGCCATTCTTATAGAGGATCTCGTCAGCTTCAGGGGTGGTTGGACCGTTGGCCAACTCGGCCACGATCTTGGCCTTGATATCGGCCGCGTTCCAATCGCCGATCTGGTTCTCCAGCGCGGCAGGGATGAGCACTATCACATCCAGCTCCAAGAGTTCCTCATTGGTGATCTCCCTGGCTCCAGGGAAGCCCTTGACCGTTCCCGTGTTGTTCTTATGTTCCATTACTGCTTTGGCCTCGAGGCCATCAGGGTTGAGGATACCGCCCTTGGAATCGCTCACGGCTATCACTTTCAGTCCCAGCAACTCCTCGCCCAGCAGGTGGGCGAACTGGCCGGCATTGCCATAGCCCTGGATGGCGGCGGTGGCTCCTTTCAGTTCGATGCCCAGCACCTTGGCTGCTTCGCGGACACAGAACATGCCGCCGCGAGCAGTGGCATCACCGCGTCCGGCGGAACCGCCCAGGGGGATCGGTTTGCCGGTGATGACGCCCGGTACGTTATAGCCGCGCATAAAGCTGTACTCATCCATCATCCAGGCCATGATCTGGGGGTTGGTGTAGACATCGGGGGCGGGGATGTCCATCTCCTCGCCCAGGATCCTGCCCACCTGGCGGATGTAGGCCCGGCTCAGCCGTTCCAATTCGGCCGGTGACATCTCTTTTGGATTACAGATGATTCCGCCCTTGCCGCCGCCCAGGGGGATGTCCACCACGGCCGTCTTCCAGGTCATCCAGGCCGCCAGGGCACGCACAGTGTCAATGGTCTCGGCCGGGTGGAAGCGGATGCCACCTTTGGTCGGCCCTCGGGCATCGTTGTATTGGACGCGAAATCCTTTGAAGACTTTTACACTGCCATCGTCCATCTTTACCGGCAGGGTGACGTGGAGCTCACGGAGGGGCTCCCGGAGCAGGGCGTGGATACCCGGCTCCAGTTTGAGGATCTCGGCAGCCTCATCAAGCTGCCTTTGCGCAATTTCGAAGGGGTTCAGTTTTTTGGTCATTCTAACTCTCCTTTGAATTTTGTTGGCTCTGCGGCACCGTTGCACCACAGGGAGCCGATTGCTACAGCGTTGTAGCTGATAGTAGCCCTGGCTGATGATAACATCGCCTCTCGTGAGGGGCATTGAAATCCCGGTGGATTCTGTCCAAACATAGATTATATCATACATAGCCTCAACTGGCAAAGATGGGGATAACGCAA
>JAOZOT010000282.1 GCA_029933115.1 Anaerolineae bacterium
CCCGCTCACGGCCAGGGCAAGCACCAGGTTATCCGCATTGGGGTCCCAGGCAGGGTCAACGGTGCCGTCGGCCAGGACGTGGGCGATATAGTTGCGCGTCACCGTGCCGCCGCCATGCACAGGAGCCAGGGTCAGTTGGGTAAAGGCTCCCCCGATATAGACCCCACCCATGCCATCCGGGACAATGACGATAATCGGACCGTTGGCGGTGGGCATGTTGGTCAGGGGCGTGCTGGGTTGTGCCTGGACGGGTGTGGGGAAAAGCAGCGCGTGGGCCGCCAGGCCCGCCAGCAGGGCAGCTATCACCAGAGAATGAAGGCTTTTGACTTTCATGGGCTCTCCTCCCCTTTGTTCTTCAGAATACAAGATTGCCGCGACCGGGTTTCGGCGCTCAATATGCTGCTCCCTATTATATCACGTCCCCTTCCCCGGTGTCAAGGGCTTTTGCTTTTTGAACACCGTTTACATGCAGGATTGCTCTGAATGATGCCCTGAAAAACTGGAGTTGTTGAAAAATGGAGAAAAATGGGGTAAAATAAGCTATCCTTGCAAGGAAGGAAACACTGCGTGACCACAGCCAAAGGTCGCAACCGGCCTCCCGAAGTCATCGTCATCATCGCCCTGCTTCTACTACCTTCTCTTTTCTTCTGGCGACTGCTGGCCCCTAATCCGGCCGACCGAGCCACCATTCCGGCCGGCGATTTCACCGAGCAGTATTACCCCCTGCACCTCTTCGCCGCGCGAGAGTGGGCTCAGGGACATTTACCCCTCTGGAATCCTCACATCTACGCCGGTCAACCGGCCCTGGCCGACATCCAGTCGGGAGCCTTCTACCCCCCTAATCTGCTGGGCATTCTGTTGCTAGCTCTGGCCAGACGCGGGTTCCCCCTCTGGGCTCTGGAGGCACAGGTCATCCTACACTTCTCCCTGACCAGCCTCTTCACCTACTTTTTCGTCCGCCGCCTGTCGCAAAACCGGTTCGCCGCTGCGGTCTCTGCGCTGACTTTTACCTACGGCGGATACTTGACCTCTTTCCCCGTCCAGCAAGTGACTATCTTGCAAGTGGCCGTCTGGCTGCCGCTTATCTTGCTTCTCCTGGACATTGCTACGGAGAGCCAAGCCTCAGCCCACAGCAGATTCCCGGCCTCGAACTCGCGGTTCTGGCTTTACGTGATCCTGGCCGGACTGGCTCTGGGATGCTCGATTCTGGCCGGTCATCCTCAGACGACCATGTACGTTTTCTACGCCTCTGTAGCCTATTTCGGTTTCAAAATGTGGAGAGGAAGGCCCTCACCCACCCCCGCCCTTTGGGCATCCCCTGCTTCTCCCAAATTTGGGAGAGGGCTGGTTGGCATCCTGGTCTTTATTCTGGTAGCCTTCGGCCTGGCCGCCGTTCAGCTTCTCCCCACCCTGGAGTTCATCAAGCTATCCCCACGAGCCACCATAGACTACGAAACCGCCTCCTGGGGCTTTTTCTGGCACGAGATGATGAGCTTCCTCTTCCCCGGTTACTTCGGCGGATCGCCCCAATACGTTGGTATCTTGCCCATGATCCTCGCAGTCATGGCCATCCTCTTCGAGCGACGACAGAATGACAAGGTGTTCTGGGTAGGGTTAGGACTGGCCGCTTTCCTGCTCTCTTTCGGACGCCATACCTTTCTCTATAACTTATTCTACATCCTCGTACCCGGTTTCGGACAGGTGCGAAATCAGGAGCGTGCTATCTTCCTGTTCAGCTTCAGCCTGGCTATTCTGGCCGGCTACGGAGCTACCCTCCTGACACGGCCCACCCCCAAAGCCCTGAGACACAACTTCTATTCCTTCTATCAGATACTGAAACGCCTCGGCCTGGCGGGCTTGGCCCTCACTGCTCTCTTCTACCACGGCTGGCTCCAAGGCAACCAGAAGGGAGCCGATCCCAACTTTTTCAGTGGAGTGCTACGGCACCACGTATTCAACCTCCTCCTCTTCGGCGGGATTCTGCTTCTGCTGGCCCTGCGCCTGCACAGAGGAGCCTCACGCCGCCGGCTGATGGGGCTATGCATTGGTATCATCGTCTTCAACCTTTTCACCATCAACTGGCAATTCAACATCCAAGATGCTACGGAGAAGGACCATTTCCCGCAGATGGGAGCGACCGATTACCTGCGGGAGGAACTGGTGAGCGGAGAGCCCTTCCGTGTCTCCAGCGGTGGGCTTCTGCCAGGGGCCGGCAACGCCGGCGTCATCTATGAGCTTTACGACACGGCCGGCAACAGCCCTCTGCACCTGGCCAGCCTGGAAAAGTTTGAGGCTCAAGTGAACGAGCGGCGCCGGTGGCAACTCCTGAATGTGGCCTACGTCTTTGACCTCCACGACCTGGACAGCGAAGACCTGGAATTCACATACGTCAAGAGGGGAGTAAAGATCTACCGGGTGAGGAAACCTTGGCCTCACGCCTGGGTTGTGCACAAGGCGGTGGTAGTTGCTGGCGAGGAGGAAACGTGGGCTATCCTCAACGCCCCCGACTTTGACCCGGCGCGGGTCGTCATCTTGCCGCATGAGCCCGGCATTGCCTTGCCCGGGGAAGACACGGCGGGCTCAAAGGTGAGCATCATTGAATACACCCCTACCCGCATATCCCTCCAGGCAGACCCGGTGGACAACGGCCTGCTCGTGGTGAGCGACATCTATTACCCCGGCTGGCGAGCTCGTGTTGACGGCCGGCCGGCACCGGTGTATCGGGCCAACTATCTCCTGCGGGCGGTGCCTGTCGAGGCCGGTAAACATAGGGTAGAGATCTACTACGACCCCCCGCTGTTCAAGATAGGGTTGGCCATCACCCTCTTGACCCTGCTGGCCGGTGGTGCTCTGCTGGGCGGTGTGGCCCTGCAGAACCGACAACGCAAGCCTCTCTTGCCTATTTAGCCCACCTTTGCTATACTTACCTCAGCACCGGAGGGCCTGCGCAGCAAGGCTGGGGGGTTGAGGGGTACCCCCTCGACCCCACTTTCCCGGCCCTGAGAGCAGCACCGGCGGGCCGGCCTCCCACCCGGCGGAGGAAAAAGGGGATAGGTGGAGGGACACCCCCCACGCCCCCCGACCTGTTGCGCAGACCCCACCGGAGGCCTACGCAGCAAAGCCGGGGGAGGGACAAGCTCAGTTGAAAGTGGCCATCGTGCACGATTGGCTCAACCAAAGAGGGGGCGCGGAGAATGTGCTGGAAGCCCTGGTAGAGATGTATCCCCAGGCTCCCATCTACACCTCCATCTATTGGCCACAGGCCATGCCTGAAGTCTACCGATCCTGGGACATCCGCACGTCCTTCATGGACAAGCTCCCCCTGGTCAAGAAACACCATCAGCCCTTCCTGCCTCTCTACCCCCTGGCCTTTGAACAATTCGACCTGAGGGGCTATGACCTGGTCATCAGTAACAAGAGCGCCTTCTGCCACGGGGTGATTACCTCGCCAGAGACGTTGCACATCTGCTATTGCCTGACCCCCACCCGTTTCCTGTGGGACTACAGCGGCTACGTTCAGCGAGAGGGGTTGGGCAAGCCGGCCCGCTGGGTTCTGCCCCCTTTCCTGAGCTACCTGCGCTTGTGGGACAAAGCTGCCGCCGACCGGGTGGATCATTTTGTGGCCATCTCCCAGGCCGTGCGTCGGCGCATCCAAAAGTTCTACCGCCGCCAGGCCATCGTCATCCACCCGCCGGTAGACACGAGCCGCTACGCCCCGGCCGAGGGCAGCGACGACTACTTCTTGATTGTCTCCCGGCTCATCCCCTACAAGCGCATTGACCTGGCTGTGCAAGCCTTCAACCAGTTGGGCCTGCCGCTGCTCATCGTCGGCGATGGACGGGATAGGGCCAGCCTGCAAGCGATGGCCAAGTCCAATGTCAAGTTCCTGGGCCGCGTTCCCGACGAGGAAATACGGCAACTGCTGGCTCGCTGCCGGGCCTTTATTTTCCCCGGCCTGGAAGATTTCGGCATTGCCCCGGTGGAGGCTCAAGCTGCCGGGCGGCCGGTCATCGCCTTCGCGGGAGGTGGCGCTTTGGACACGGTCGTTGAAGGCGTGACCGGAACCTTCTTCCACGAGCAATCGCCGCAAGCCCTGGCTGAAGCCGTCAGAAACTTTGACGAGGCCCGCTACGACCCGGCAGTCATCAGGGAACACGCCAGGCAATTTGATACAACGGTTTTCAAACAACAATTGAGACAGTTCATCACACGGAACATGCAACACCCAACACGCAAGTGAGGATAGTATGGAACTCCGCCAATATTGGCACATCGTCTGGAAACGGGTTTGGATCATCGTGGTTCTGCTGCTCGTCGTCCTGAGCGGAAGCCTGGTCCTGCGCCCCAAACCGGCCCCTCTCTACCAGGCCACGATGCGCTTTCTGGTGGGGGTGGCACCGGAACTCTGCACCGGCGATTATTACACCTACGACCGCTACTACACCTGGCTCTCTTCCGAGTATCTGGCCGATGACCTTTCGGAGGTGGTCAAATACTCGGCTTTTGCCGACGACGTGAGCGCCTACCTGGCTCAGGGGGAAACGCCCATCACGGTGTCACCAGGCGCGATCCAGGGCTCCACAGTGGCCGAAAAGCAACACCGCATCCTCACCCTGCGCATCACCTGGGCTAACGCCGAGGAGCTAACAGCCATCGCCAACGCTGCCGCTGAGGTGTTGCCTCGGAATGGGCCGGGTTATTTCGCCCCTATTGGAGTTGACCAGGCCCGTTTCACCCTGATAGACCGGCCGGTGGTGGTGCCGGTGGGCAAGAGCCTGCGAGAGCGGCTGGACTTGCCCATCCGTCTTTTCCTGGCTCTCCTGGCCGGGGTAGCCCTGACCTTTCTGTTGGATTACCTGGATGACACCGTGCGGGATGGGGCTGAACTGGAAGAAATGGGCATAACAGTGCTGGGAGAGATACCACAGCCGCGGAGGAGATTCTTCTGAAAAGAGAGCCTTTCATAATTCGCGGGAGTTCACCCTCCCGCAGGCTGAGGCGGTATCCCCGC
>JAOZOT010000283.1 GCA_029933115.1 Anaerolineae bacterium
TCTTTTGCAATCAGACGGTTACTTTCCCGCAGGCTTGAAACTCACCTTGGCAGCAGAAAGTGCTCTGCAGGCGTGACTTTATCGCCTCAGCCTGTGGGAGGGTGACCTAGCTCAGCCGGTCCCTTTAGCCTGATAGCGGACGTAGACCAAGGTGCGGTCCAGCAGGTCTTTGGCCAGAAATAGATTCTCCAATTCGCGTGATAACGTCCGGCCCACCTCCACACTATCCTCCACATCTTTCAGAGGCAGGCCAATCTGCTCCAGGCGAAGCAGGGCATGTTGCCCCGGCTTGCCTACCAAGAGGTCCTCAAATACCGAGGTCACACGCCGCTCCGTTCGGGTGCCATTGTACCGCTTCCAGAGGATGAAGAGCAAAGCAGCGTATAGGCCATTTTCGTGGAGGACGCTGAGCAACTTGGTGGCCAGATGCGAGATCTCACTGCCCGGCACTGCTTTCTCCCCCGTCGTCAAGCTGTCAACAATCCGCTTGGCATAGTCCACGCAGTAGAAATCCAGGTTCTCAATCGCTTTCATTGCACACCTCTCCAATCCACATCCAACAGTTTGGCAGCGGACTTGTCCACTGCGAGCTTTCCACCGCACGTAGCTTGCTGGCGGCCTTACAGGTTCAACACCTGCAGTCGGCCCATGCCTCGGTTGGCCATTCCTCCCACACCCAGGTACTCCAGGTAGTCGAGGCCCTCCTCCACTCTTTCGCGCACCCAGTCAATGTCGCGCTCTACCGGTTTCCCGTCGAGGAGGAAATCGCCGGGACGCTTGTAGATCACCTGGAACCAGAAAATGGTAGCCCGGGGGATAGCTTCGTAGGTGAAGAGGGCTCCTTCCACGCTGGCTCCGGTGATGGCGCTGATGGCGGTGGAGGTGCGCACCTCCAGGTTATTGTTGACCACGTGGCTGAAGAGAGAGTCGGGTATCAGCACCAACCGATTCAGTATATCCTCCGAAAGGTTGGCCTCTTTCAGAAAAGCGATGCCCGTCTTGGTCAACGGCGCGCTCCGATGGGCAATGTCCAATAGCAACCAACCGAGGTTTAGGCGGTTGGCCTTGAGGGCAGTCTGTATCCGGTAGGAATTCCCTTCCACCTGGATGTTCACCCCCTCCTGAGGCAGGACTCTGGCCTCCACCAGAGAGCGGAGAGCCGTCGGTGAGGTGACCCACACCGGACCGATCATGGAAGAGACGGGGAAGAAGAGAATCCGGGCATCGCTGAACTCGCTCATGCTGGGGAAGGCCCGCCCGTCCGGTCGAACAAAACCATAAGGGATGCAGACCGGGCAATCGCGCTGCCCGCAGAGGCCACTCCCGTCGGGTCCAGAGCGCGCACAACTCTGGTAGATGACGTTGCCCTCCTCGTCTTCCACCGGGCGCTGATAACGTTCCGGATAGCGCATAGCTGTGTGGTGCCGAGCCACGCCGGCCAGGCTGGTGGCCGGAATCTTGGGCACCTTTGTGCCAGCCTCACGGACGATGGCGTTATCCACCCGACCCAATTGCAGCCCGCCAGCGCCCACATGCACCGGCTCCAGAGCCAACAGGTAATAGGTTTTTGTCAAATACGGCTGTTCTGCCATGTCCTTCACTCCTTTGTCTGATGGGAACCAACGAGCCCTCTCGCCAGGTGGTCGGTCAGGGCTCGCAGCCCGGCGAAGGAACGATAGGTGTTCACCTTGGCTCCTTTCTTATCCCGCAGAGTAACGCCGGCTACCTCGATCAACCCACCGGCTATCTCGTGGTCAGAGGGGAATTTTTCCTGAGCCAGGCCGAATCCACGACTGCGCTTGGCCGAGAAGCCAAGGTGCTTCATCACCGTTTCCACCGCCTCGGTGATGGCCTGCAAGTCCTCGCCTGCTTCCCGTCGGATGCGTTCCCGCTCCCGGCCGATGAGGTCAAAGGGGATGTAAAGCAGGCTGAAAAAGCCACCCGCCCCTGGTGGGACAATCTCCAGAATAATGGGCACGGTGCCCGCTTTGGTCACCCGACTGTGGGGGTTGATCACCTCCAGGTCAATGCAGTCGAAAAAAGTGGGATAGAAAGTGAGCCGTCCTCGCTGGTCGAATTCCCGCTCTCCGCGAGGTGAACCGAAAAGGCGGAGCAGAAGGGGTGAATCCTTTCCGTGTTGCCGGCGCACAGCGTGGCGCAGAGCCCCTTTCCAGGTGCTAGCCCGCACCATAGGCACCTGGAAGACTCTCTCCCTCATCAGCGGGTTCTCATGAATGTAAAAGGTATCATCTCCCTTGCTGTAAAAGGGACGGGCCAAGGTAAATCGGAATTGCAGGAAGAAAGAGTAGCGAGGCAAACGGTCAATATCCACCCGCGGAGGGTAGATGCCCAGGTCAGCCATCTGCCCCAAGGCAGGTCGGATCGCCTGCTGAGTGTAAGGGTTTTTGCCCCAACGACGGGTATGCAGTAGGCTGGCATAACCACCGCCGTAACGACGGTGGCCACTTTTGGCCCGCTCCAGAGTTTCCTCTATCAACGCAGTAGCCAGGAGAGCGACGCGAGTGGGAATCCATTCCAGTTCACGGTAAGGCTGGCGGTGGTCACCCACTATACGTCGCACCTGATCCACCGTCTCGGTAGGGTAGCTAACGTAGAGGTCATAGGTACGGGGCCGCCCTTCCGCGCGGTTTTTACGCCTGTTATTTCTAGAGCTCATTGATCACCACCTCTCCTTTCTTGGTACCACGCACACCCAAAGCCGCCAACCGGTCCATCACCTTGGTCAGCATAGTGCGGTCGGCGGCGTAACCCCAGAAGCGATTCCCCACCCGGAAGGAGAAAATCTTTTTGCTAACTCCTATCTTGCCGGCCAGGAAACCGCTGGAATCCACTTGCATCAGGTCATTGATAGCGCGCAGGTCGAGCCAATGGTCATCGTTGAAGAAAAAAAGGTCCAGGCGAGGAATCTGAGAGGGCTGGGCGGCCTGACGGCGCTGCATATCGGCCGAGTTAGCCAGAAGGCCTGCCAACCGGCGAGCCACTTCCTCCCGGCTCAGTTCCGGGGCAGGAATATTTTCCCTCACTTCCACGACGCCGTAGTCGGGCTGCTCAGGGGGCTTGAGGGTGGTGCGGCCACCGAGGGAGCCATAGCGGTCAATGAGGTGGAGCACACGGGAGAGAAGCCAGCGTTCCTCCTCGGCCAAAGGCTTGAC
Organism: Anaerolineae bacterium; assembly: GCA_029933115.1. Taxonomy (GTDB): domain Bacteria; phylum Chloroflexota; class Anaerolineae; order E26-bin7; family E26-bin7; genus E26-bin7. The sequence continues at coordinate 3,174 of JAOZOT010000283.1, forward strand.
CTCCACGAAGCGCATTTGAAAGGTAACACCCTCCCGGCCGAGTTCAACCGGCATCCGGCCCTGAGCATCGGCCAACCGGAAATTGAACTTGCTGCTCCAGCCGGTGCAACCGAAGAGGCGACAAGCCGGACAGACATCACGCAGTCCATCCTCCACTTCCCCTGTAGCCTGGAAAGCGGCCTCGTTGAAAAAGCAGCGGTCGTCAACAGCCGTGGGATCGCAGGCGTAACCTCCCAGACCACGCACCAGGGCCTCGTACCACCAGCGAAGCGACCCGGCCAGTCCCGTCTCCCGGGCTTGGCTCGATTCACGATCCACCCCTCCTGTCCAAACGGGAGCCACAGTCTTCAGACGAGCCGTTAATATTTGGAGCATAGGTACCTCCTTCCCTCTCCAATCCCCTCACTGCAACGTACGATGCACCTGCTAGAGCCCTTTTCCGGCAATATAGTCTATCAAATCGGCCACACGGCAGGAGTAGCCCCATTCGTTGTCGTACCAGGCGACGACTTTGACCATGTCACCTTGCAAGACCTGGGTGAACTGGGCGTCCACAATGCTGGAACGGGGGTCACCTTTGTAGTCCATAGAGACCAGCGGCTCCTCGCTGTAGCCCAGGATGCCTTTCATAGGCCCCTCGGCTGCGGCCTTGAAAGCGGCGCGCAGTTCCTCGGTCGTCGTCTGCTTCTCCACTATAGCCACAAAGTCTACCACAGAGACCGTCGGGGTAGGCACGCGCAAGGCGTAGCCGTCGAACTTGCCGGCCAATTCCGGGATGACCAGGGCTACGGCTTTGGCCGCTCCGGTGGTAGTGGGGATGATATTCAGTGCCGCCGCCCGCGCCCGCCGCATGTCCTTGTGAGGCAAATCCAGAATGCGCTGGTCGTTGGTGTAGGAATGGATGGTGGTCATCAACCCTTTGACGATGCCGAACTCATCGTTGACCACCTTGGCTGCCGGAGCCAGGCAGTTGGTGGTGCAAGAAGCGTTGGAGATGATGTGATGCTTCTGGGGATCGTACTTCTCTTCGTTCACGCCCAGGACGATGGTAATATCCTCATTCTTAGCCGGGGCGCTGATGATCACCTTCTTCGCCCCGGCCTCGAGGTGCCAGGCTGCTTTAGATGCCTCGCGGAACACCCCCGTAGATTCCACCACGATGCTCACCCCCAACTCACCCCAGGGTAGCTTAACCGGCTCACGCTCAGCAAACACCCTGATTTCCTGACCGTTGACGATTAGATTGCCTCCCCTGACCTCCACTTGGCCGGGGAAACGGCCATAGTTCGAGTCGTATTTCAGCAGATGAGCATTGGTCTCGGCGTCAAAGAGGTCGTTGATAGCTACCACCTCAATAGTGTCCGGATAGTACTCTCCTATAGCCTTAAGGACTTGGCGTCCAATGCGACCGAATCCGTTAATACCGACTTTGACAGCCATCTATGTATTCCTCCTATTATTAAAAAGTTGGAAGACCTGACAGGTGTTCTCACTCTGCCAGGTCTGGTTTATCCACGCTGTTGATGATAGAGCTCTATCACCTTGCGAGCCAATTTCTTTGAATCGTGGCGCCAGGCGTTCTCCACGTCAATCAGGTCTGCTGTGATCACCTGGTATTCCCCTTCTTCGTAGATCAAAGGCACGAACTCGATGTTCGCCTGGGGAGGGAGCTGGGCGTCAAAGTTGTCGTTGGCCAGCACGTAGGGAAAGACATCCTTTCCCACGTGGTCTTGCAGGGCCTGCACGTGGTCGCCTACGGTGAAGTGATCCGTCTCGCCTACCTGGGTGGCTACATTGCAGATGTATACTTTGACTGCCTGGGAGACGCGGATGGCCTG
>JAOZOT010000030.1:0-13428 GCA_029933115.1 Anaerolineae bacterium
CTGTGTGGGAACATGCCCCACCCGATCACTTGCCCACGTTTACGTGCGGACTTACAGTTGAGTTGAATTAGAAAAGGTTGTATAATACCCGGAGATTACACCAAGGAGGTGGTAGATAAACATGAATCGAGAACAAGCATGGGAGCTACTCACCGAATATACCAAGAATCCTAATCTCATCAAGCACGCTCTGGCTGTGGAGGCGGCTATGCGCGCCTATGCTCGAAAGTTCGGCGAGGATGAAGAGAAGTGGGGCGTCGTAGGGCTCATCCACGACTTTGATTACGAGAAATTCCCTACTGTGCCAGAGCATACTACTGAAGGAGCCCGGATCATGCGTGAGCGGGGTTGGCCCGAGGAGTACATCCGTGCTATGCAGTCTCACGCTGATTACAGCGGCGTACCCCGTGAGAGCTTGATGGAGAAGGCTCTCTTTGCTGTGGACGAATTGACGGGCCTCATCGTGGCCGTGGCTCTGGTGCGGCCATCCAAGAGCATCCTGGACGTCAAAGTCAAGTCGGTCAAGAAGAAATGGAAGGACAAAGCCTTTGCCGCCGGGGTGAACCGTCAGGACATTGAGGAGGGAGCGGCCGAGTTAGGCGTGGAATTGAGCGAGCACATCGCCATCGTTCTGGAGGCCATGCAAGGAATAGCCGATGAGTTGGGCTTGGCAGGGCAGTAATGACCTTCCCCTCTCCCTCTCCCAAGGTTTGGGAGAGGGAGAGGGTTGGGGGGAGGGTGAGGGCTCAAGTCCTTTTCACCACGATGTCTCCGATGATGTTAGCCGCTTCGTCGCCCCGGTCGGCGCAGTTGCTGAGATGGCGGTAAATCTCTCTGAGCTTCAACATCTCCACCACGTGTTCCACATCTTTGGGGCCGCTGAAAAGATCGGCGATGGCTTCCCGGTATAGGTGCTCTACCTGATTCTCCAGAGTCTTGGCGCGCACGGCGTGATCGTTGGCCACGTTGGGATGGTCCTTCAAGCGCAGGACGCCCAGGTGAATCTCTTCGGCGGCTTTCCGCAATTTGGAAACCATGCGCTGTAAGTGGGGGTTCGGCTTTACATCCAGAATCTCCATTTCGTCAACGGTGGTATAACCGTAGTCAATGATGTCATCAATGGCCCGTGAGAGGGCAAAGATGTCTTCCCGGTCAATGGGGGTGACAAAGGTGCGGAGCAACTCGTCAATGAGGATGCGTCGCACTTCGTCAGCCTCTTTCTCGGCCCTGGTGACTCGCTTGGCCGTCTCCTCATCGGCGTTCCTCATATAATCTTCCAGGGCTTCCATGCCCTCCAGGGTCTTTGCTGCTTGCTCTATGAGCAGCCGCAGAAACTTGTCCTGTCGCGGTTTAAACAAATTCTTCCAACCCATTGTCTCTCCTTTTCTATAATATTTGCCCCATGAGAGCCAGCAGCTTGCTAAACAGGGCGGCCATCAGTGCGGTGGCCGGAATGGTGATTATCCAGGCGGTGAAAATGTTGCTGGCTACCCCCCAGCGCACCTTGGAGAGTCTCTCCGCCGAGCCTACGCCCATGATAGCCGAGCTAACTACGTGGGTAGTGCTGACCGGTCCGCCCAGGAGGGCTGCCATCAGGATAACAAAAGCCGAACTTGCTTGAGAAGTAAAGCCATGAATGGGCCTGATTCTGTATATCTTGCCTCCCAGGGTCCTGATGATCCGCCAGCCCCCGAAAGCCGTGCCCAAAGAGATAGCCAGGGCGCTGATCAGAATGACCCACTTGGGAACAATAAAGTACGATAGGTGGCCGGTGGCGACCAGCCCCATGGTGATGATGCCCATTGTCTTCTGGGCGTCATTGGTGCCGTGGCTCAAAGCCAGAGCCAGGGAGGTCACGATTTGCAAGCGCTTGAAAAGCCAGTTGATCCGGGGTGAGGCTCCTCGTGCCAGGAAGAGAACCAGCTTCATGAAGAGGTATCCGAGCATCAAGCCCAGGAAGGGTGAGAGGAAAAGAGCCACAAGCACTTTTTCCAGACCGGCCATCTTTATCGTGCTCACCCCAAAATCTACGCTCACCGCTCCCAGAATCCCGCCGATCAGAGCGTGGGATGAGCTGGAGGGGATGCCGAAAAACCAGGTGACCAGATTCCAGATGATGGCGCTCGAAAGGGCTGCCAGGATCACGCCTATAGTGATGGTGGCCGGATCCACAATATCGTGGCCGATGGTAGTGGCCACCGCCACGCCGAAGAGGAACGGGGCGCAGAAATTAGCCACCGCACTGAGGGTCAGTGCCATGCGGGGTGACATGGCTCGCGAAGAGATAACAGTGGCCACCACGTTGCTGCTATCGTTAAAGCCGTTCAGGAAATCAAAGAGCACCGCCGTTCCTATTAGAGCGCCGACTAACGCTGTTGTGCTCAAGGAAGGCTCCTTTCTGCACACGTGTGCAGGCTCAACTTAAGAAAAAAATTCGCCGCGCGGTCTCAGGCCTGCGCGGCGAGTGGGGGTGTCCCTTCTCACATTCTCTTTTTCCTCCAGGTGGGAGGTCGGCCCTTCGGTTCTGCTCTCAGGGCCGAGGAAGTGGAGCTGAGGGGATACCCCTCAAGCTCCCCAGGCTTCGCTGCGCGAGCCCAATCTCCAGGGCGACGAAGGCTCTCCACTGAGCTTGTCCAATCTCTTTTAAAAATCAGGGTCTCAACATATACTGTTGATATTATTTTAGCATACTTTCAGCTTTTTGTCAATTGAGGCTCAGCCTCCAATCTCTGACATGGCTCTTTCTCTTGGGGCAATGCTTTCGCCCAGGTGATGGCGCTCCGGCTTGGTTCCTATGGAGCGGATGAGCAGCCCTCTGATCTCTGCTAGGTCGGCACCCAGGCGCAGGGGGGTGCGCAGGTCAATCTCGTAATCGGAGAGCAGGCAGGGGCGTAGGCGACCATCAGCGGTGAGGCGCAGGCGATTGCACCGGTAGCAGAAGTGCTCGCTGACCGGGCTGATGAAGCCGATGGTGCCCGCCGCTCCTGAGAGGCGGTAGTATCTGGCCGGGCCGTTGCCAACCCTCACTTTGGCCGGCAGGAGTTCGCCAAATGCGGCTTCGATTCGGCGGCGCGCTTCGCCTACGGAGACATAGCCGTCGCCGGCCCAAGCGGCATTAGCTCCCAGGGGCATCAGTTCAATGAAGCGCACGTGCCAGTCGCCTTCCAGGGTCAGCCGGGCGAAATCTACCACTTCATCGTCGTTGAGACCCCGTACCATTACCATGTTGACCTTGAGGGGCACGAGGCCCGCTTCCCTGGCGGCAGCGATGCCTTCGAATACTGCGGCCAGGTTCCCCCGGCGCGTTATCCGGCGAAACCGCTCAGGCCGCAGAGTGTCCAGGCTGACGTTGACCCGCCTCAGTCCGGCCTGGGCCAGTTCCGCCGCGTACCGCGCCAGAAGGGTGCCGTTGGTGGTCATGGCCAAGTCATCAATACCGGGGATGTGGGCCAGCTTGTGCACCAGTTCTACAAGGCCCAGGCGGACCAGCGGCTCGCCCCCCGTCAGGCGGACCTTGCTGATGCCTAGAGAAGTCGCTGCACGAACGATGAGCTCAATTTCCTCGTAGCGCAGGATTTCCTCGTGGGGGCGCCACGGCACCCCTTCCGGGGGCATGCAGTACACGCAGCGCAGGTTGCAGCGGTCGGTGACTGAAACCCGCAGATAGCTGATGGGCCGGTTGAAATTGTCCAGATAAGGCATTGCTGCTTACCTCCGCAGTACAACGGACGGGGAGAGTTTAACGGACGTGCCAGGCACTTTTAGAAAGAAATACCTATCCCAACTGCTCCCGCCGGATTGCCAAATCCGGCGGGTATGGTCTGGATTTGGCAATCCAGGCCGAGCGAAGCAGGACATTTTATTTCTTCCACATCCCTTACCGGGCCGCCCGCCACGCCTCAGAGTCGGGCACGAATAGCGGCCGGCCGAATCTGTCCTTCCCGAACTCGCCGATCATTTTCTGGGTGGGCACCGAGGTGAACCAGTTGATGAAACTCATAGCCAGGTCAAAGTTGACGTGGGGGTGCCTCTGTGGGTTGACGGCAATGATGCCGTAGGGGTTGAACAGCCGGGGGTCACCTTCGACCAGGACGACCAGGTCAATCCCTTCCAGCGTGCGGGCCAGGTAGGTGCCCCGGTCGGTCAGGGTGTAGGCTTGTAGCTCATCAGCCATAGTGAGGACAGCGCCCATGCCCTGCCCGGCCGAGATATACCAGTCTCCAGGGGGGCGGACGTAAGTGACCTCTCTGTCCTGGCCCTTTTTGGTGATAGTGCTGCTCCTCTCTTGCAGCTCGAGGCCGCTTTCTTTCCAGAGGGATTGTTCCTTGATGTGCGTCCCAGAGTCGTCGCCGCGGGAGACAAACAGGCTCTGGGTCTCGGCTATCCTGGCCAGGGCTGCAACTATGTCGGTCATCCCTCTGACTCCGGCCGGGTCGCTGGCCGGACCGACGAGCACAAAGTCGTTGTACATCAGGTCTTTGCGGTTGACCCCGTAGCCGGCTTCAACGAAGGCTTCTTCTTTGGAGCGGGTGTGAACCAGCACCACATCGCAGTTGCCATCTTCGCCCAACTTTAGGGCCTGGCCGGTGCCCACAGCGATGACCTCTACTTTGGCGTTGTATTTAGCCTCAAAGTCGGGCAGGATGTAGGCCAGGAGGCCAGAGTTTTCGGTACTGGTGGTGGTGGCCAGGATCAGCTTCTCCGGCTCAGGCGGCTTGTAAGAAGCCATCAGCGCCCCGGCATCTTCAGGTGCGGGGATCAGGATCTTCCATCCCGGTTGAATGATACGGGGGTTGGCGATTCGGGCAAAGGTGGGGTCCTGGGCGTTCCTGGCATTGGTGGCAGCCACGATGGCCGTGTAGGCCGCGCCATTGCCCAGGTACTTTTCGGCCAAACTCCATAGGTTGTCGTCCTTCTGCACGGTGTAGACGGTCTCTCCTGCCCTCAGCGGAGCAGACTCGACCGCCCCCAGCCCCAGAGGCAAGAGCAACGAAAGCAGAAGGATTGAGACGAACAGACGCAATTTGATGCGAGACATTTCCTTTCCTCCTCGGATTTTGGTGAGTTTGATGGCTCACTGAGATGAAAAGCGAGGGCAAGCCTTCCCGCTTTTCAGAGTACATACTTGGTTGTTTTCCGCCTCACCTCCTTTCAGTTTGTTTGGGAAGGAGATGAGACGGCTGCGGGTCGTTGGCTCCCCTTACCGAGGAGGAACGAATAGAGCACGTCCGAACACGGTGGTTTCTCCTTTCCAAACACGGGAGGCATGGCCGTTTCCAGCCATACCCTACCGCTCGGCGTCCATAGCCGCGGGAAGAAAACCACGGCTTTAGGCTCACCAAGTCGGAGAAACATTGGATATGAAATTGAGTCAGACCTGACAGGTTTAGTAACAAAACCTGTCAGGTCTCGCTCCTACTGGTTGCTAATACACCATCTCCCCCCGCACGAAAGCCGCAGTGCGAGGGTCTCGCGGAGCCTCGAAGAAATCTCGCACCGGTGCTACTTCCACCACTTTGCCCTCCAGCAGCAAGGCCACCCGGTGAGCCAGTCGTTTGGCCTGAAAGACGTTGTGGGTGACCAGCACGATGGTTGTGCCTCGTTTGCGGTTCAGGTCGGCCACAATGTCCTCGATGAGGCCCACGTTGTAAGGGTCCAGATTAGCCGTAGGCTCGTCCAGGAGCAGCACCTCGGGCTCGATGACCATGGCCCGGGCCAGGGCCACCCGCTGGGCCTCACCGCCGGAGAGAAGCCGGGCCCGCTCCCTGGCCAGCTCCGACAGCCCCACCTGTTCCAAGGCTTCTTTGACTTTGCGTTGCACCTCCTTGTCCCCTCTGATCTTGAGGCCGTAGGCTACGTTTCCATAAACCGTGGTGTTGAGCAGGACGGGGCGTTGAAAGACCGTAGTCACGCGGCGTCGCACCTCCAGAGGAGCGCGGCCGCCGTTGGCCGAGTAGTCTTTGAAACGCAGTTGCCCGCCGGTGGGTGGCTCCAGAAAATCCAGCAGGCGCAGCAAGGTGCTTTTGCCCGCTCCGCTGGGGCCCACGATGGCAAAGATCTCTCCCTGCTGAATTTCCAGAAAATCAACGCGGAGAACCTCCCGCGAGCCGTAGGTTTTGCTCACTTTCTCCAGGCTGTAGACGGTGGCGTTCATGGCTCAAAGGTCCTCCCTTGCAAGCGCAGCATGATCACGTTGGCCAGGAATGACAGGCTCAGGAGGATGATCCCCAAAGCCATAGCCAGGTCAAAGTTACCCTTGCGCGTTTCCAGGACGATGGCCGTGGTCAGGACGCGAGTGGCGCCCTCGATGTTCCCGCCGACCATCATCACTGCTCCCACTTCGGAGATGATGCTGCCGAATCCGGCGATAATGGAGACGATGACTCCCAGCCGTGCTTCCATCAGGACGGCGAGGGTAGCTTGCCAGTTGGTGGCTCCCAGAGAGAGAACCTGCTGGCGCAGGTTAGGGTCAACGCCCATCACGGCGGCCATGGTGAATCCGGCCACCAGGGGGAAGGAGATGATCACCTGGGCGACGACCATAGCGTTGACGGTGAAGAGGCGGGGGACCAGAGGAAAATCCAGGGCACCCAGAGGGCCGCTGCGGGAGAGCATCAGGTAGACGAAAAGGCCCACCACTACGGGCGGGAACCCCATGCCGGTGTAGAGGAGAACGATGATCAATCGCCGCCCGAGGAAGCGGGTCAGCCCCAGCCAACTGCCCAGGGGGATGCCCACCAGGGTGCTGAGCAGGAGGGCAGTGCCCGTGACTTGCAGGGATACGGCCACAATCTGCATCAGGGCTGGGTCGCCGCTGATGATCAATTGGATAGCCTGGATCAAGCCGTTGCTGATTTCGTCAATGATGACACCTCGTGTGGGAAACGTGAGGCGTGATGCGCTAGAAGCACCCCAACTGGCAGGGGCCGATCTTCAGTCCCAGGGCTTCGGCCGCGTTGCTCACGGCCAGCCGTTCCAGGCCAGATTCGGACGCGATCTGCCACAGTTTGAAGCACGATATTTTCCCTTTGACAGCCATCGAGCGGAGGCGGTCCATCAGTTTCTCGTCTTTTCTGGCCGCGGGGCGCAAGATCTTGCTTTTGCCCTCGGCCTTGGGGCCATAGCCGAAGCAGCCCAGTTGACACAGGGAGATAGCCACCCCCATGTCGTTAGCTATCTGGCCCACCTGCAGGGGCTTCACGTCGAGTTCGTAGGCAATGACGTGAGCTACGGTACAGGGTAGCTGCCCACCGACCAGCGAGCTTTGAATTTTGGCTTCTATCTCTTCTGTCATCGCATCTCCTTCTTGCTTCACTGTGGCGACTTTTTTCGTCGTTTTGAACGGCCGAAGCGTCACTACGAGCAAAAACGTCGGTGCCCAATAACGAGAAAACCGGCCCTCCTCGAAAGGAGAGGCCGGCAATTAGTCGTGAAACTCGGGCCAGCTTTCTCCTTTCCAAATAACGGGGGGCACCGGCGTTTCCACCGATACCGTTGGGACAGACAGCGAACTCGGGAATTGAACGATCCGCGTTCTCGCTCAATTCCTGGGGTCCATTGACGGTCCACTGCGGCCACAGGCCATAAGCCCTCAACAACGAGGGCCCTTAGGTCCTGGGGCTCGGAGAACTGGCTTATGCTGTTAGCGTGTGCTATTTTACCCTATCTCGTCAGAAAAGGCAAATCCAGAGAAGTCACGGGGTATGTCTCAAGAGAGACACCGCCCTCCCGCAGGGTTCGCCACCTGCGGGAGGGTCACTGCTCACGGCAAGCAGGTTGGAGAATCAAGCTTCCTCATACCGTCATGGCCATCAATTTGGCCGAATGGATGTGGCAGATGGCCACGGCTATGGCGTCGGCCGCGTCGTCTGGCTGAGGCACGTCGTCCAGGCCAAGGAGCATCTTGACCATCTGCTGGACCTGGTCTTTGGTCGCTCGCCCGTAGCCCACGATGGCCTGTTTGACTTGTAGAGGGGTGTATTCGTGGATGGGCAGCCCGGCGTTGGCAGCGGCCAGAAGGGCTACGCCTCGCGCCTGGCCCACGCTCAGGGCCGTGCGCACGTTCTTGCTGAAGAAGAGCTCCTCCACAGCCGCCACTGTGGGCTGCCGACTCTTTATCAAACTCGTTAGCTCCCGGTAGATGTGTTGCAAGCGTTGGGGCAGAGGCCAATCCGAAGCGGTGATGATAGCTCCATAGATCACCAGAGTCAGATCCCCGTCTGTATCCTCCACCAACCCATAGCCGGTGATGGCTGTGCCCGGGTCTATCCCCAGGACTAACATTTAGGCCGCCGCCTCGTATTTGGCCATGATCTCGTCGCTGATGTCCAAGTTGGAATAGACTTGTTGCACGTCGTCCAATTCTTCCAGCTTCTCCACCAGGTTCATGGCCTGGAAGGTCTCTTTCTCGCCCAGTTGGGCCAGACTCTTGGGGATCATGGCCAGTTCTGCTGACTCTAGAGCCAGGCCCTGCTGCTGCAGCGATTCCTTCACGGCTTGGAAATCTTCGGGCGTAGTAAAGACTTCCACCAGGTCGCTGGCAACAGTCACGTCGTCAGCCCCGGCCTCGATAGCGATCATGGCCAGTTCCTCGGGGTCGCTGTCGTTCACAGCGATGGTAATGTAACCTTTGGGCTCGAAGAGCCAGGACACACAGCCAGACTCGCCCAGGTTGCCGCCGTGCCGATTGAAAACGCTGCGCACCTCAGCCACCGCCCGGTTGCGGTTGTCGGTAGTGACGTGTACCAACATGGCTACCCCGTGAGGTCCGTAGCCTTCAAAAGTGAGGTCCTCCAGAGCCCGTCCCCTCTCCAGGCCGGCCCCTCGTCTGATGGCCCGCTCGATGTTCTCTTTGGGCATGTTGGCTTGTTTGGCCTTCTCGATGACCAACCGCAGCTTAAAGTTCGTATCGGGGTCGGGCCCCTCCCGCGCAGCGATCTCCAGTTCGCGACCTATCTTGGTGAAAATCTTCCCCCGTTTGGCATCCTCGGCGGCTTTTTTGCGCTTTATGGTTGACCACTTGGAATGTCCTGACATAGATACCTCCCTCTAGAAAAACCGATGTGGAATCCGGTCACTCTGGAAAGCGGCTGAACCTATAATATTATACCATCAGAAAGGGAAATGCGCTAGGACTCGTGGGTCGCCTGGTCATCTTTGCCGTGTTGGGGAACCTTCCCGAAGGCTTCCAACGGTGCGTCTTTGCAGCTTTCGGGAGGGTCAACGCTCTTTTCTGCGGCGGCGTTTCCAAAGCAGGTAAGCCGAGAAGGCCCAGGGGGCCACAAGAGTCACGCCTACGGCTGTGCTGTGAATGCCGAGCCGATTCATCCAATTCATAGCCGGGATGTACCAGAACCACACGAAATGGTAGACGACGTAAGCCCAGGTCATGGTGTAGGTGAACAGAATGGTCTGGTGGGCAGTGTCTGGGTCTGGTATCAGGGCGGCCAGAGCCACCAGCCAGACCAGATACCACGGTTGCAGCCAGGTGCAGGTAAACAGGAGATAGAACAGGATTACCTCAAAGCTGACCACAATGAGCAAGTGGGGGTGTCTTGCCCTTCGGTTGGGCTTGTGGCGCATCAGTCGGGCCAGCCTGGTCAGGCAGAAGAGGCCCAGGGCGGCCAGAGCCAGCCGTCCCGCCAGCCACTTGGCCTGTAGCACGTTCAGCCGGAGTCTCAGCAGCAGCATGATTAGAGTGGGGAGAGAATCGGTGAACATGCTCAACCGCTCTCCCAGGCGGATGGTGCCAAACCCTTTCCAGAAAGGGGCATAAAGGAGGGTCATCACCCCCGTGGCCAGTAAACTGTGAGTGACGAGCGTGGTGAGTTGGTGTTGCCTGTCGCCTGATAATCTCAGCTTCGCCAGGGAGGGCCTGAGCCATCCCCAAGTTCTGCCATCTTGCCGGTGGAAGGCGCGTGTCTTCCCCGGCCGCGGGGCTGTTTCATGCTCTGGCTTCAGAAGCGAAAACAGGAAAAAGGGCAGCAGGATGATGGTTATGAACTTGATCATGACCGAGCAGGTTAAGGCGATTATGGATAGGCTGGCGAATCTGCTCGCCGCAGCGGACTTGGAATCTGCCGCAGCCCTGTGTTTCAGGAGGAGATGGATGGCCAGCAGGACGAAGAACATCATCACCGAGTCGTTGTGGCCGTTGGCCGCCGTCTCGAAGAGGAGCAGAGGGTTCCAGGCGAAAAGGAAAGTTCCGGGCAAAGCGTAGGCGGGATTGGTCTCCATCAGGATGCTGTAAATCAGGCCAAGGTCTAGGATGTAGAAGAGGATGGCCAGTCCTTTGAAAGCCCACACGTTGGCCAACAGGTCGGCCGAGCCGGCCAGGATGTTTACCCCCGCTGCCAGGAAAGCCCAGAGGGGGCCGTAGGCGGAGGGGATGTTCCGCCAGGCGGCGTAGGCCACGAGAGGGTCGTCGGGGAACTCGCTGCAGACGTGTGTGAAGGGGCTGAGCCGGTAGTAGGCCAGGATGCGACCATTGATTATGTAGTCAAAGATGTCCGCTGCACCCACGGGGTAGACAAACATGAGAGTCAGGCTGAAGAGGGTGGCAAAGATGAGTACGACCCAGGGCCGGTGAGAGGAGGGCTGGATGAGGCAAAGGCGGTAGCCGGCGTAGTACAGAGCGAACAGGAGGAGGAAAGCGGTGGCAAAGGCGGCCGCATCGAGACGGCCGCGGTCGGCGATTTTGCCCAAGTCCAGAAGAGGGATGGTGTAATATTTGAGCAGAGGGTAGGGGCGGAGTAAGAAGTACAGGTAGACGAGTTCGGAAAGCCCTCCCAAGCTCAAGAAAAGCACCAATCTGCCCCTTGAGCTGAGTCTGAGGGGAGAGGTTGTCCTGGAGGGTGCTTTGGCCTGATCAGGGCTCTCGGTCTGTTGTGGCTTCAATTCGTGCATTTTCTAGCCACTGCTCTTTGCCTGGTAACGCTCTACTCAAAGTGTGACCCGCGAATTCAGTATTGCCTGTTGACGAGCAACGTTGCCAGTTCTCGCAGGCCGGTCTGTCCCTCATTCTCTATCCCCGTAGCCTCCAGCTCGGCCAGGGCTTGCCTGTGGTAATCCAGGGCCATTTGCCGGGCATACTGGCGGGCTCCCAGTGCCTGAAGGCTGTCGAGGACTATTTCGATGGCGTCCTCGTCAATAACTTCTCGCCGGTAGACTCTGTGCACTCGTTGCTCAGAAGCAGGGAGGGAGGTTTCCTGTTGCAGAGCATAGACGATGGGTAGCGATTTCTTGCGCTGGCGGATGTCACCGGCCTGGGGTTTGCCTGTTACTTTTTCCTTTCCCCAGATGCCCAGGATATCGTCTTCGATCTGAAAGGCCATGCCCAGGTTTTCGCCGAAGCGGGCGTAACGGGCGGCCAGGCTGGCGTCGCCGCTGCCCAGCAGGGCCCCAAGCCAGGTGGAGCAGGAAAGGAGGGCGGCTGTTTTGCGGCGGATCATGGTCAGATATTGGTCTACATCCACGTCCAGGCGGTCCTCGAAGCTCATGTCCAGGTATTGGCCCTCGCAGAGGGCCAGGCAAGCCTGGTCAAAGACCTGCCAGGCGACCAACACGCGGTCGTCGGGTAGACCTGTCTCCGAGAGGCGCTGCAAGGCCAGATGGGCCAGCGCGAACATGCCATCGCCGGCGTTGATAGCCTGGGGCCGGCCCCAGACTTTCCACACGGTGGCGCGGTGACGACGGGTTGGGCTGTTGTCCTCGATGTCGTCGTGGAGCAGGGAAAAGTTGTGGATCAATTCTATGGCGACTGCCGCAGGCAACACCTGTTGGGGCTCCCCTCCTACGGCCTGACAGGCCAGCAGGCAGAGGACAGGCCGCAGACGCTTGCCGCCAGCCTGGGATTGGGTTGCAAAGTTCTCATCGGTCCACCCCAGGTGGTAGTGCATCATGCCGTAGAAGGGGCTCAATTGTGGGTCTGAAATGGGCAGAGCCCGTTTCAGCTCCTCCTCGATAATTGGCCGGTAGTTGTTCAAGATGTCTTGCAGGCTCACGTCGGCTCCTCGTGAAAACTCGCACTGGCGTTTTTGAGAGGGGGAAACGGGTGTTGTGCTGTGACCGGCTTCAGGAAAGGCGAGTCTTTCAGGGCTTTGAGGTCTGCTGCCCCGATGCAGAACATGGCTGTGCGCAGTTCCTCAACAATCTCGCGGATCTTCTGGCTCACGGCCTCGGCGGAGATGGTGGCCAGGCGCAGAAAGGGGGTGGCCAGGGCTGCAGCGTCGGCGCCGAGGGCGATGGCTTTGGCCACCTCGATGCCCGTGTAGATGCCGCCGCTGGCGATGAGAGTGGTCTGCGGAGCGCCACGCCGGGCCAGGCGTAAGGATTCAGCCGTGGGGATGCCCCAGTCGGCGAAAGCGGCCGCGATCTGACGGGTGAGCTCATCATTGGCGCGATGCATTTCCACCTGACTCCAGGATGTCCCGCCTGCGCCGGCCACGTCAATGGCTGCCACTCCCGCCTCAGCCAGTTGGCGGGCCACTTCTTCTGAGATGCCCCAACCGACCTCTTTGACGATGACGGGCACAGGCAGATGGCGGCACACCTCCTCGATTTTGGTCAGCAGGCCGGCAAAATTGACGTCGCCGCCGTCCTGGAGTGCTTCTTGCAGCGGGTTCAGATGCAGGATAAGGCCGTCGGCCTCGATCATCTCCACCGCACGCCGACATTCAGCGAGGCCATAGCCGTGGTTGAGTTGCACTGCTCCCAGGTTGGCCAGAAGCAGGATGTCGGGGGCTACGGAGCGCACCTGGTAGGTATAGGCCCAGCGGGGGTCTTCGATAGCTGCTCTTTGCGAGCCCACTCCCATCCCCACGCCGTGAGCCTGGGCGGCGCGGGCCAGGTTCACGTTGATCTGCTCGGCGGCCTCGGTGCCCCCGGTCATGGACGAAATGAGCAGAGGGGCTTTTAGCTCTCTGCCCAGCAAAACTGTCGAGAGGTTGATCTCTCCCCGGTTGATTTCTGGCAGAGCCTGGTGGATGAAGCGGTATCTCTCCAGGCCCGTGGTCAGCCGGCGAAAGCGCACGTCTTTTTCCAGGGAGATGCGCAGGTGGTCTGATTTCCTTTGGGGGTGCGCCGGGCTTTTCATGGTTATCTCCCGCCTTCTGGCCGGGCCAGGCGTAGAATAGTGGCAATCTCGGTTGCTCCGTTGTTTGGTTGCAAATTCGGCCGGAGCAACCGCGGAAAGTGGTTAGTTATCGCCAATGCCCAATTCCTGGTCTAGGATAGGCGTCACTGCCCGGATGTGATCGGCTATATGTTGCAGCGATAGAGAGATTTCTACCATCGCTTCCTGTGCGGCGTCGGAGTCCTGGTGACGGGCATGAGCCCGGAAGACGGTAAGTTGGTCTAAAAAGTTGATCGCTTCTTCCTCGATCTCTGTAAGGTGCATAGCGATTAAATCGGTCTGGGTTAGCAGACCGA
>JAOZOT010000030.1:13528-17694 GCA_029933115.1 Anaerolineae bacterium
GTACCATTCTGTTTCAGTTGCAGGGTGCTTTCAGCGGCCGCACTTCCTGGTAACCGCTCGCGGGCAGGCCGTCCACCGGCGGACGATCGTCACCCCACAGGCAACCGGAGCGTTCGCCCGTGCTCGGTAGGGATCACGTGGGCCGGTGGCCGGCCGACCGCAACCAGAACGCGCAAAGAGTGCTGTTCACTCATTTCCCCCTCCTCTGTTGTCTCAGCGTGTGGCGCACTTGTTCCATCTGTCGAGTGATGGCCTCGGCCTTGTCCCACAGGTGGCTCTGGCGGTAGGCTTCGGCCAGAGGGGTCAACAACTGCAGCAGACGCTGCGGAGGGACGTCTTCGCCGGCCTCGGCCAGTAACTGTTCGTAGATCTCTGCCCGCTTGTGGGCCGAGGAGGGCTGTGCTGCCTGCTCCAGGGAGGTCAGATCGAAGATGGGCCCTATCCAGTGGGCAAAGTCCCGCGCCTCGGTCAGCAGCCAGTTCACCGCTTGGCTGTTCAGCCACCACACCAGAGTCAGCCCCAGGGCCGCGTAGCCTTCGCGGCTGAAGTTGAAACGGCGGAAGAACAGGCGCTGCTCCTGCGGTCTGTGGCCGGCGATGGCTTCCAGGTTATAGAGGAACAGGATGGCGGTGTGGGGGCTGGCCCGTTCGGCCAGTTCGGCCTGCACATAGGCCAGGTGGTCCTGCTGCGGTGGCCGACGGCCGTAGTCAACCCACAAAGTCTCCAGG
Organism: Anaerolineae bacterium; assembly: GCA_029933115.1. Classification (GTDB taxonomy): domain Bacteria; phylum Chloroflexota; class Anaerolineae; order E26-bin7; family E26-bin7; genus E26-bin7. The sequence goes on from JAOZOT010000030.1 coordinate 14,257, forward strand.
CCCCGCTCCGCCAGGCGAGCCGAGAGCAGACCCATGATCTGGTTGCGGTAGGCTGGTGTATTGACTTCTACGATGCTCATGCCCTGTTCGGCGTGGGTCAGGTAAAGCTCGATTTCCTCAATGGTAGCCGAGCTATGGGGCGACCCGGTTTCGGTCATGGTATCAACCCCCTGCTGCGCAGGATGTCCATCACGATAGGATGCACATCGCACCATCGTTCGCCGTTGTATTCCAGCACGGCCAGGCTGTGCAGTAGGTCCATCAGAGCCAGGTCGTTATCAGGCTGTTTGGTTGGCGACCGGCTGATTTCGGCCAGCCTGGCGTAATAGTCCTGCACACTGACGATTACGGTGTTGCCTTCTCTCCGTTCGCTGATAGAGCGTTCGTAACGGCTGCGCAGTTCTTTCAGCCCCTCCTGGACGGCCTCTTTGTCAATCTGGGCTCCCTTTTGTCGCAGGGTGAAGAGGGCTGCGCGTTGCAGCACGTCGAACAGGTCACGCAGGCAACCGCCCGATTTGGCAATCATCAGATCCAGGGCCTCTTCTTCGATGAGGGAGAGGTCCACGCGCCGTCCCACGATCCGGCGGATGGTATCCACACCTTCGGGATAGGGGAACTCGTGGCCGGCTCGCTGGTGTACCTTGATGACCGGCAGGATCTCATCCAGGTCAAAGTGGTCCAGGATCTCGGCTGCCTCGGTGGAGTAGAGCATAAAGATGGGCACGGTGTAGATGATGTGCATCTGGAAGCTCAGGAGCACGGCCGAGTGGTTGATGAACAACTCGCGGGCCGTGGAAGGCTCCAGCTTGTCCAGGTCTTCTACGATCATCAGGGGGACCAATCCTCGACGAGCGACCTGGTTGGTCAGGTCCTGGATGAGCATATTGCAGTTATCCAGCAGAGTGGAGAGGCGGGGTTCCACGTGGCGGGTGATTTCCTTCTTGGTCTCTTTGGAGACCTTGAAGGCCGATTTCAGTTCGGCCAGGAGGACGGCCAGCAGGTTGACCCCCACAGCGCCCTCACTCTCTACCCGTCCGATGATGGTTTGAATCTCTTTGATGTCGGCCATCCAGTCCCAGATGCGTTGGGCGATCCGCTCGTTGATTTTCAGGCCGTCTTTCTGGGCCTGGGCGATGAGTTGTTCTATAATGATAAAGGTCAGGTCCACATAGGTCAGGTCCAGGGGGTCCAATTCCTCTTTGACCGAGAAGCGCGAGATCCAGAAGCGGTCGTGCAGAAATTGGGAAAGGCGCCACAACTCGGTGGTTTTGCCGCTGCCGCGGTGGCCGGTGAACAGGATGCGCTGGGGCACATCGGCCAGGTTGCTCAGGTAATCCCTCAGGTAGAGGATGGAGCTCTTGCCCCGGGCCTGGTCGGCGTCAATATAGAAGCGGTCAAAGTCTGACCCCATAAGGGGGGTGGGGCGGGCCACACGCAGAATAGCGGCAATCTCAGTCGCTCGTTTCATGGCTTGTTATCTCCATCCTCGGTGTCTACTCCTGGTCCAAGATAGGCCTGGAGATAGTATACCACAGAATCGGGTTTTTGTTAAAAGACCTGCGGGAGGCCCTCGGTGAGGTCGAAGGGGGGCAGGGCAGAAGCCCGTTTCCTTCAGGAAAACGAGTTTCTGCTGAAGCTTCTTGACGCCCGCCGCACTTCGTGGTACTATTATCGGTGGGGAGCCTCCGGTGTCGGCCGGGGGAGCTGTCACAACCGGCCCAGGTGTTTTTTCCAGGTCCTCCATTTGGAAACGGATAGGATAGCCGTGGGTGCGAAAAACAGGCCGGGTTGGCTGTGACCGGCCCCCACCTTCAGTGGGAGTTTCGCTCGGGAGAGGTTAGAGGATGACGGAGCTCGTGGTCATCGGCGGAGGGTTGGCCGGTGCGGAGGCGGCCTGGCAAGCCGCCCGGCGGGGCGTCCAAGTGACGCTTTACGAGATGCGCCCGGCCCGCTTGACGCCCGCTCATCGCACCGGAGACTTGGCTGAGTTGGTGTGCAGCAACTCGTTGGGCTCTAACCTGGTGGACAGGGCGCCGGGGCTGTTGAAGGAGGAGTTGAGGCGGTTGGGCTCCCTGATCATGGCCTGCGCCGACGCCACGGCCGTGCCTGCCGGCGGGGCCCTGGCTGTAGACCGCCAGGCCTTCGCCCGACTGGTCACCCGGCGCATCGCCGACCACCCGCGCATCCGCCTGCGGCGAGAGGAGGTGAGGTCCATTCCCCAGGGAACGCCGACGATCATTGCTACAGGTCCCCTCACCTCTGACGCTCTGGCTGCCGAAATCGCCGCTCTGACCGGTCAGGATTACCTTTATTTCTACGACGCCATGGCTCCCATTGTGAGTTACGAATCCATAGACCTCAGCCGGGCTTTTCGCGGCTCTCGCTACGGGCGGGACAGCGAACGAGTCGCCAGGGGCGGAGCCCCGGCCGAAAATGCCCCAGAAGGTGACTACATCAACTGCCCGCTGACTAGGGAAGAGTATGAGCGTTTTGTGGATGAACTGCTGGCCGCCGAAACTATCCCCCTGCGCCAGTTTGAGCAGGAGGATGCTCGCTTCTTCGAGGCCTGTCTGCCGGTGGAGGTGATTGCCCGGCGGGGACGGAAAGCTCTGGCCTATGGCCCTCTCAAGCCGGTGGGCCTGGTTGACCCTCGCACCGGAAAGCGACCCTACGCTGTGGTGCAATTGCGGCAGGACAACCTGGCCGGCACCCTTTACAACATGGTTGGCTTCCAGACCAATTTGCGCTGGGGAGAGCAGGAGCGGGTCTTCCGCCTCATCCCCGGCCTGGAGCGAGCTCAGTTTGTGCGTTTTGGTCAGATGCACCGCAACACTTTCATCAACGCGCCCGCATTGCTGCGCCCCACCATGCAGTTCAAAGGCCGCGACGACCTCTTTTTCGGAGGGCAGATCACAGGCACAGAAGGGTACGTGGGCTCGACGGCCAGCGGGTTGGTGGCCGGGCTCAACGCCGCGCGGATGGTGGCCGGCGAGCCTCTGCTCGTTTTCCCGCCCACGACCATGCTGGGCGCGCTCTGTCGCTACGTGACCTCGGCCGAGTCCAGGAACTTTCAGCCTATGAAACCCAACTTTGGCCTCATGCCGCCGCTGGAGAGGCTGGTGCGCCGGAAGCGGGACAGGCACCGTGCTTACGTCCAACGCGCTCTAGCCGACCTGGCGGCAGTCATCGCCGAACATTTTTAGCTGTGCAGTGGCCTTCCCGCAGGGTTTCGCCACCTGCGGCAGGGTGAGGCTACAGGCTCCCTGTATCCCTTGGTTGGGAATCACCATAAAGACACCAAAGCCCCAAGCTCTGGCCGAGGGGGTGGAAGCGGCAGGAGGGACGCCGGAAGCGCCCTGTATCCCCTGGGCGGTGGGGGCGGTGAGCCTGCTTGCAGCAGGCTTGAGCCGCTCAGCCCTGAGCTTGAGCTCGGGGCTG
>JAOZOT010000284.1 GCA_029933115.1 Anaerolineae bacterium
GGCTGCTTTTACGACGTGGGGCTGCAGGCGGCCCGTGAGGTGGCCGAGCGCATGGTGGTCGTGGCTCCCTGCGAAGCGTCCACCCACATCGCCTCCACCCTGGGCGACAGGTTCTCCATCATCGTGGGCCGCAGAAAGTGGATTCCGGAGATGATGGAGAACGTGGTCAGATACGGCATGAGGGAGAGGCTGGCTTCTTTCAAGTCGGTGGATCTGGGGGTGCTGGAGTTTCACCAGGACGGGGAGGAGACCGCTCGCCGCTTCAAGGAGGTCGGGCGGGAGGCCGTGGAGCGCGATGGGGCCGAGGTGATCATCCTGGGTTGCACCGCCACCTATGGGTTCTATCGTGAGCTCCAGGAGGAGCTGGGGGTGCCGGTCATAGACTCCATGATCGCCGCTTTCAAAACCGCCGAGTTCGCGGCCGAGCTGAAGAACCGATTCGGGTGGAGCCACAGCAAGGTGGGGGGCTATGAATCGCCCCCGCAGGAGGAGTTTGGCCCCTGGGGGCTTGAGCAGCAGTATGATTTCGGTGATATGAGGGGGTGGTTGCAAGCGGCCGAGGGATAGGGGAGGTATATTCAATAGTCAGCCACACCGATCACCATCCATGCCACCACACGCCAGCAGATCAATTTCCGTCTCAGGATGGGGAGGTACACCCGTGGATGAAAAGAAAGCACCCCGAATGGTATATTTTGAACAAGAAGACATCCTGCATCTGACACTTTCGGACGAACCGGAAGCGGGCAGTGTCGAGATCAATCCGAACATCACGGCAGAACTCAACGACGAGGGAGAGTTGATCGGTATCGAGATTCTGAACGCGAGTGCCTTTCTGCGGGACTCGATCCTGGAGTCTGTACAAGCAAAGGTGCTACAACTGAGCGGGGCATAGCAGAACGCTTACGATTAAGGGGCACCCGTACTTTTGAGAGTAGATCCGTTGGGAGATAGTTGGTGGACATAGCATATTCGATCAACGGAGTTCCTATTCGACTTACGGCAGAAAGTGGGAACATATTGTGAGCAACAAGCCATACATGGAAGCGTATTATGACAAGATATTAGATGCGATTGAGCAACCGACTTGGGTTTTGCGTGGTTATGCTGGCTCACTGATAGCTGTCTTACCTGTTGCTAGGCGAAGGTATCTCCACGTTATATACAGAGAAATCAGTCGGGATGATGGCTTCATCATTACAGCGTTCATCGCTAGAAAGTATAATCGGGGGATGGTTATATGGTCGCAGAACTCTTAGAGAAACAGAACATTGATTACTTGTTCAGGGCTATAGCAAACTTCATCAAACTGCCGAGAACTAAGATGTGGTTGGACTATGACGCGGAGGCAGATGTGCTTTATCTTCACTTTGAGGAAAAGCCAGCTTCAACGCACAGTGAAATGTTCGACGAAGGGATCATCTTAGACTATAGAGGCAGCCGTCTAGTAGGACTAACGATTCTTGAGGCATCTCGTCGGCGGACGTGGAATGGAGATGGCTGAAGCGTTGGCCAACAGGCCCGTTGCAGGTTTCATCCCCACAGCGTGTGTCCGGTCAAGACTATTCAAAGATGACATAGCGAACCAAGCAAGTCAGCTATAGATCCACAGGGAGGTATTAATATGCTGAGAGTCGCTACGGATATTGGAGGCACGTTCACAGACCTGGTGTGCGTGACTCCGGACGGCAAGGTCATCACCGGCAAGAGCCACACCACCCCGGCGCAGTTTGAACAGGGGGTGATGGATGTCATCGCGGCCGGTGGTATAAAGCCGAGCGAGTTTGTCTCCTTCGTACATGGGACGACTATCGTCATCAACGCTATCACCGAGAGAAAGGGGGTCAAGGTCGGGCTGCTCACCACCGAGGGGTTCCGCGACGTTCTGGAGATCGGCCGCGGCAACCGCCCCGACTTTTTCAACCTGGAATACCGCAAGCCCGAACCCTTTGTGCCCCGCTATCTGCGCCGCGAGATAAGAGGGCGCATCAACTACAAGGGGGTCGAGACCACGCCCTTGGACCTTTCCGGGCTGCCGGCCATCCTCGACGATTTCCGGGCCGAAGGGGTAGAAGCCATCGCCATCTGCTTCATCAACTCTTATGCCAACCCGGCCCACGAGGAGGCAACCTTGGCCAAGGTCAAAGAGCTCTGGCCGGAGGTCTCCATCGTAGCTTCGCATCAGATCACGCGCGAGTGGCGGGAGTACGAGCGCACCAGCACCACCGTGCTGTCCGCCTATGTGCAGCCCATCGCCCACCGCTACCTGGACCGCCTGACCGGCGCTCTCTACGAAGCCGGTATGCGTTGCACGCCTTACATCATGCAATCCAACTGCGGCGTGGATACGGTCAACAGCGCGCGCCAGATCCCCATCACCATGGTCGAGTCGGGGCCGGCCAGCGGCATCTGGGGCGCGGCGGCGCTGGGCCGCCTGATCGGAGAGCTGGACGCCATCGCCATTGACATCGGCGGGACGACGGCCAAGTGCGCGCTGATCACGGGTGGCCAGGTCAAGCTCAACACCGACTACCACATCGGGCGCACCGAGACCTCGGCCGGCTATCCGGTGATGGTGCCGGTGGTAGACCTGGTGGAGATCGGCCAGGGCGGGGGGTCCATCGCCTGGGTGGACGAATTCCGCAGGCTTCACGTCGGCCCGAAGAGCGCCGGCGCTGTGCCCGGCCCGGTGTCCTACGGGCGCGGCGGCACGGAGGCGACGACCACCGACGCCAACCTGGCGCTGGGCTGCATCAACCCGCATTATTTCTGCGGCGGCACGATCGAGGCGGACATGGACGCGGTGGCTCGTGCGCTGGACAAGCTGGCTGCGGCGCTCGACATCAGCCGGCAGGAGGCAGCACGCAGCATCGTGCGCATCGCCAACAACAACATGGTCAACGCCATCAAGCTCATCTCGGTCAACCGCGGCCATGACCCACGCGATTTCACCCTGATCGCCTTCGGTGGTGGCGGCGGTATGCACGCCTGCGCCCTGGCCAGGGAGCTGAACATCAAGAAGGTGGTGATCCCCAAGCAGTCCAGTGTGTTCTCTGCCTGGGGCATGTTGATGACCGACCTGCGCCGCGATTACCTGCTGACCCAGCTTGTGGACCTTTCGGCGCCGGAGGCGGCGGCCCAGCTCGACAAGGACCTGCGACAGCTTGAAGAGAAGGCGCTCCAGGAGTACGTCGCCGAAGGCATTGACCCGGCGCGGGTGCGTTTCCTGCGCTATGGCCGCTGCCGCTACCAGAACCAGGAGCACTCGGTGGAGATCGTCCTGCCCGAGGGCGAGATCACCGCCGAGCAACTCGAAGCCATCCGCAAGCGTTTCGACACGGACTATGAACGCGAATACACCTACACTCTGGACGCTCCGGTGGAGCTGGTGGTCTATCATCTGGTAGCCATCGCCGAAGTGGACAAGCTGAAGCCGGAGAAAATGCCAAAGACGGGGCGCAAACTCGAGGACGCCATCAAGATGCAGCGGGAGGTGGATTACGTCGAAGAAGGCATCCACCAGGCCACGATCTACGATGGCGACGCTCTGGAGCCGGGGATGAGTTTCGTCGGCCCGGCCATCATCGAAGAGGCCGGAGCCACGACCGTGATCCCGCCTGGCCTGCCATGTCACGTGGATGACTATGGCAACTATCATATCCAGACCGGCCAATAACTTTGAGGAGGAGAGCTCATGAACAACAGGTATGATCCGATCACCTTTGAAATCATCCAGAGCTCGCTGCAGGCAGCTACCGACGAGATGTTCGCCGCCTTGCGTCGCACGGCCATGAGCGCCATCATCTACGAGGTGCTGGACATGGGCACGGGCATCACCGACAGGAACGGCGAGTTGGCCGGTTCCGGGGCCGGCATCCCGGCCTTTGTCGGCGTGTTGGACAAGACCGTCAAGCGCGTGCTGCAAAAGTTCGACCAGCCGGGCGACATCGAGCCGGGCGACATTTTCATCACCAACGACCCGTACAACGGCGGCGTGACGCATCTGAACGATGTCATACTGACCATGCCCGTCTTCGCAGACGGCGAGATCGTGGCCTGGACGGCCAACATCGCCCACTGGAACGATGTGGGCGGCATGGTGCCCGGCAGCATGTCCACCGACGCGACCGAAATCTTCCAGGAGGGAATGATCCTGCCCGGCGTCAAGCTCTTTTCCCGCGGCGAGCCCATCCGTTCCGTGTTCGACATCCTCACCGCCAACTGTCGTATGCCCGATTTCCTGACGGGCGATCTGTGGGCCGGTGTGGCTTCGGTGCGGGTCGGCGAGCGCCGTGTCCTGGAGATCGTGAACAAGTACGGGAAGGACGTTTTCCTCAAGGCCGTGGAGGAGTATCTGGACTACGGCGAGCAGGTCACTCTGGCCGCGCTGAGACGGCTGCCCAAGGGCAAGTACTCCCTGGTCGAGCCGCAGGATAACGGGCCGGACTATGCGGTCACCATCGAGATCACCGACGACGAGTTCATCATTGACCTGCGGGATAACCCCGACCAGGACAAAGGCCCCTTCAACATGAGCCGGGACGAGGCGGTTGTGGCCTGCCAAATCGCCTTCAAGGGCATCGTTTCACCGGAGAGGCTGGCCAACGGGGGCACCTTCCGTCCCCTGAAGGTCCTGACACGCCATGGGAGCATCTTCGACCCCGTATACCCGGCCGCTCAGGGCATCTATTACGAGCTCACCATCAGGTTGCACGACCTGATCTGGCGCTGCCTGGCCCAACACATGCCGGACCGATTGCCCGCCGGCAGCTTTGCCTCTGTATGCGGCACGCTCTTTGGCGGCATCCATCCCGACACCGGCCGCACTTATGCCGTGATCGAGCCTGAGCTGGGTGGCTGGGGCGGCTCGCCGACCTCCGATGGCAATTCGGGGCAATTCAGCGCTCTGCACGGCGAGACCTACAACTGCCCGGCCGAGGTGGCCGAAGCGCGCTACGGGGTGACGGTGGACTATCTCAGCTTCCACGACGAGGACGGCGG
>JAOZOT010000031.1 GCA_029933115.1 Anaerolineae bacterium
TGGGTTGCAAATCCGAGTCAGGGGTGGCGACTCTCTTGGCCCCGTTATGGGCGGCCGGAGTCGTCACTGCGAGAAAGTCAGTGTCTAACTGGAAAGAGGTGAATTGAGATGGCTCATAAGAAAGGTGGCGGTTCGAGCCGCAATGGTCGAGATAGTCCCGGCAAGCGCCTGGGGGTGAAAAGGTACAGCGGCCAGGCAGTGCGGGCAGGTACCATCATTGTCCGCCAACGCGGCACCAAAATCAAGCCCGGTAACAACGTGGGGCTGGGCAAGGATTACACCATCTTTGCCACCATTGACGGCTTTGTCAGGTTTGAAAACGCAGCCCGTGGCCGAAAAAAGGTCAGCGTTTACCCCACACGTGTATGAGGTGGCATCTCACCTTGCAACTGGAATCCCACTAGAAGGATAGATAATCGTTACCATGAAGAAAGGTATTCACCCCAAGTATTACCCCGAGGCAAAGGTGGTTTGTTCCTGTGGAAACACCTTCACCACGGGGTCAACGAAGGAACTGATACGCACGGACGTCTGTTCGGCTTGTCACCCCTTCTTCACCGGTGAGCAGCGCATCGTTGACACTGCTGGCCAGGTCGAGCGCTTTATGAGGCGCCTCGAGAAAAGAGAGGAGCTTGCTGTCGGGGAGAAAGCCGGCCCTGAGGAGGCCGCTGACAAAGAGGCCGAGGCTCCAAAGAAAAAGCCCGATGACGAAGAGGCGGCAAAAGCCATAGCGGAAAAGCTGAGGGGTAAAGCCGCTGCTGAGAAATCCTCGGCCAAAGAGGCAGCCGAGGCCACCGCAGCCGGGAAGAAGCAGAAGAAAGCGGCGAAATAAGTCGCTGGTGGATGCCGAGTAGAGCAGGAGAGCAAATTGGCAGGGGCAGAGTTCCATAATCTGCCCTTTGTCTTTTTGACGAGGAGGGTAGGTATGTACCGGCAGCACGAGGGCGGATGGGTCGAGGTGATCTGTGGTAGCATGTTCAGTGGCAAGACCGAGGAACTCATCAGGCGGGTGAGGCGCGCCCAGATAGCCAGACAGAAGGTGCAGGTCTTCAAGCCCAGTCTGGATGACCGTTACGCTCTGGAGAAGGTGACCTCTCACAACGGTATGAACCTGGATGCTACCACCGTTACCAAAGCGGAGGAGATCCTCGACTTGGTGGAGCCCGACACGGCAGTGGTGGCCATAGACGAGGTACAATTTTTCGATTGGACTATCGCCGAGGTCTGCAACACCCTGGCTGACGAGGGCAAACGGGTGATCGTTACCGGGCTGGACATGGATTTCCGGGGTGAGCCCTTCGGTCCTATGCCTCTCCTCATGGCCGAGGCGGAGAGGGTAGACAAGCTCTCGGCCATCTGCGTCGTCTGTGGGGCGCCGGCCAGCCGCACCCAGCGCCTCATTGATGGCCAACCTGCTTCCTACGACGATCCGGTGATCATGGTGGGAGCCAGCGAGGTCTACGAAGCTCGCTGCCGCCATTGCCATGAGGTTCCGAAGAGACAGAGGAAAGGGGCGGAGATGCTCAGTGCGGCGGGGCGGCCGGCAGATAATCAGTAGGGTCAACGCGCTGGCCATCCACCCGTATCTCAAAGTGTACGTGGGGGCCGGTGGAGTGACCGGTGCTGCCTATTTCACCGATGAGTTGACCTCGCTCCACCTTTTGTCCCACTGTCACCCAGGTGCCCTTCATGTGGCTGTACAGGGACTGCACGCCCTGGCCGTGGTCGAGGATGACGGTGTAGCCATAGCCGGTCCTGGCCCAGCCGCTGTGGATTACTGTGCCCGCCTGGGCTGCGTAGACCGGACTGCCATAGGGCGCTCCCAGGTCCAGGGCCGGGTGCTTCTCACTGTATCCCTGGGTAATCTCCCCCACCACGGGCCAAGCGAAGGGGCTGTCGGGCGAAAGGTCAGGTTTGGGCCAGTGGAGCTCCCGGCGGCCACCGGGGATGATCAGCTTCTGGCCCTCTTCCAACTGGTAGGGAGGGTGCAGGTTGTTCAGAGGGTAGTCAACGATCACGGTCGGCGTTACCCCGTAGGCCAGAGCGATGCTCTCCACTGTCTCGCCGGTCTGCACGGTGTGGTAGGCTCCTTTGACCGGCAGGATGATCAGTTCCTGGCCCACCGACAGCAGGTCGGGGTTATGAGCCAGGGCCTCGTTGGACCAGCGCAGGGTGTCAACGTCTAGCCCGAAACGGGCGGCGATGCTCCATAGACTGTCGCCCTCTTTGACCGTATAGGTGATTACTCCGCGCGGAGTGGGAGTTGCGCTTGGCTGAACCAGTGGCCGCCTTGGCCCCTCGGTCTGATGGGAGATGGGGGATGGGGTCGCTTGAGACTCATCGGCGTGGACGCTTCCCCTGGATGAGTGCTCCGTTGGCCTCGTCGGTGGCGGTTGGACCAGAGGAGTAGAGGTGATGCCAGGAGTTTCCCGGGGCGAAAGGCTCAGCCGAGCAGTGGGGGTGGCGGAGGGGCGCTGCCGCCACCGGAGGTAGGCCCGCCCGGCCAGGCTTCCACCGGCCACCGCTGCTATTAGCAATATTGTGATGGCGACCCGGCGCAGAAAGCGCTTGCTACGTTGGGAGACGATCATCCCTCCTCACTCCTCTCCTCAGCCGCCTGGGGATGAATTTTCTCGCCCCTGTCCGAGTCTGTGGACTCTCGAAGCTTCTTCAGCCGTTTGGCAATCTCTCGTTCGTACCCCAGTTCCCCTGGCTCGTAGTAGCGCCGTCCTTGCAACTCATTGGGCAGATACTGCTGATGCACGTGGTGGCCGGGGTAGTCGTGGGGATATTTGTACCCTTCACCGTGACCCAGAGCCCGGCCATCGCGGGTGGCGTCCTTCAGATGGTCTGGCACCTCGACTTTGCCCTCTCGCTCCACGTCAGCCAGGGCCTCGAAATAAGCTCCCACCGAGTTGCTTTTGGGGGCAGTGGCCAGGTAGATGGCTGCCTGAGCCAGGTTGTACTGGGCTTCAGGCAAGCCGACCCATTCCAGGGCCTGAGCTGCTGAGGTGGCTACCGTCAGAGCCTGAGGGTCGGCCAGCCCCACGTCCTCCGAGGCAAAGATGATCATGCGGCGCACGATGAAGCGCGGGTCCTCACCGGCGTAGATCATCTTGGCCAGCCAGTAGAGGGCTGCGTCGGGGTCGCTTCCCCGCAGGCTTTTGATGAAGGCGGAGATGGTGTCATAGTGGGCGTCGCCGTCTTTGTCGTAGAGCAGAGCCCGGCGCTGGATCGAGTCCTCGGCCACTTTCAGGTCAATGTGGATTAATCCCTGTTTGTCGGGCGGCGTGCTCTCTACAGCTAACTCCAGGGCGTTGAGGGCAATGCGGGCGTCTCCGCCGGCGATGCGCACCAGATGGGCCAGGGCCTCTTCGTCCACTCTGACCTTTCGCCTTCCGTAGCCCCGCTCTTCGTCGGCCAGGGCTCGCTCCAGGACCACCCGCAACTCGTCTTCGCTCAGGGGTTGGAGTTGAAAGACCCGCGAGCGAGAGAGCAACGGCCCTATCACCTCAAAGTAGGGGTTCTCTGTGGTGGCTCCAATCAAAATGATGGTGCCATCTTCGACGTGGGGCAGGAGGGCATCCTGCTGCGCTTTGTTGAAGCGGTGGATTTCGTCTACCAGAACGATGGTCCGCTGGCCGTACATTCCCCGCCGGTCTCTGGCTGCTTTGACCAGTTGGCGGATGTCTTTGACGCCGGCCATGACTGCGCTGATAGTATCAAAGTGGGACCGGGTGCGATGGGCGATGATCATGGCCAGGGTGGTCTTGCCTGTACCTGGGGGCCCCCAGAGGATGATGGATGAGAAGAGGCGGTCAGCCTCAATGGCCCGGCGCAACAACCGTCCCTCGCCCACAATGTGTTCCTGTCCCACGAACTCTTCCAGCGTGCGTGGTCGCATCCGCGCGGCCAGAGGAGCCTCGCGTTTGATCTGTTCCCGGCGACTGTGCTCAAAGAGGTCCATAGCTCGCTTGGTCTTTCATCCGCAAAAGTGCGCACTACGAGGTTGCTCAACTAATGATTATACCACAGCCCAGCGTAGCTGCAACTATAGCCTGGGTGTGCGGGTATGTCCCAAAGGTGTCATACCACCCTCCCGCAGGTGGCGAACCCTGCGGGAGGGTCACTGCCCACGCAGTATGTCCCAAAAGCGTCGGAGGCATTGTTACCGGCGTTTTTGCTCGTAGTGACGGCTTTAGCCGTTCAGAATAGTGAAAAGCGACTGAAGTCGCCACTACGAACCACTACATCTTGGGGGTATATGTAGCTTCTCTTTGCGAGATGGCGTGCATACCGGGCGGGAGCACAATGGTCTTTTTGGGCGGAAATACGAATATAATTGAGAAAAATGGCGGAAAACGCATTTAAATGGTGGAAAACGCGGGTTTCTGCCCCGGCAGGCTGCTCGACATCCTTGACATTATGCTCGAAAATGTGGTATACATGATTAGTCTGAGCAGAGACATTTTGGCGATTTTCGCCCTTTTCCTGTGCATCTCTGGCCGGCCAATCATCAATTGGAGGAATGGTGTGAGAGCAACTGGAAAGATTACAGAGGAAGAAAAAACGAGGCTCGAAAAAGAGCGCTTGGAGACTCTGACCGAGTTGGACCATCTCAGGGAGTATCTGAGAGGCGAGGTTGATGCCGACGCTGAAGAGGCTGATCCTGATCTCTACGAGCGAGAGAAGACCTTGGCTTTGATACGGACGTTGGAAAACAAACTGGAATCCATCGAGCAGGCCCTTCGTCTGGCAGAGAAGGGCAGTTACGGGATATGTGAAAGGTGTGGCGAAAGAATCGATCCAGCGCGCCTTGAGGCTCTACCTCACACTACTCTTTGTGTGGAATGCAAATCGCAGATGGAGCGAACAGCCGGGATGGGGAGCAGAACCGGTGTATGATAGAGGATTGGTGTGTTCTCCCCCTGAGGCGAGCCAGGTCGCGAAATCACTTTGAGACGAAGGCTCTTGGTCCAGGCCTTCGTTTTTTGTGGAGGGAGCTGCCAATTCAAGGAGAAAACGCATGATCCGCCTACTTCACTTCGCTGACCTACACTTGGGCGTGGAAAACTATGGCCGCATTGACCCGCAGACGGGGCTCTTCAGCCGTCTGACGGACTTTTTGCACTCACTGGATACGATTGTTGACTACGCGTTGGAGCAGGAGATTGACCTGGTTATTTTTGCCGGGGATGCCTACAAAAGTCGCGACCCCAGCCCTACCCATCAACGAGAGTTTGCCAAGCGCATCCAGAGACTGTCAGCGGCGAGCGTCCCCACAATTCTGGTCGTAGGCAATCACGACGTCCCTAATGCTCTGGGCCGGGCCAATACGGTGGAGATATTTGACACCCTGGAGGTAGAGAGCATTGTCGTGGCCAAGCGGCCAGGCACCCATCGTATCGAAACCAGAAACGGTCCCATCCAGGTTGTGACCTTGCCCTGGGTCGTCCGCAGCACTCTCCTGGCCCGCGAGGAGTACAAAAACCTGAGCCTGGACGAGACCAATGCGCTCATTCTGGAAAGGATAGAGAACATCATCGCTGAGGAAATCGCCAGCCTGGACCGGGATGTGCCCACAGTGCTGGCTGCTCACGGCAGTGTCTTTGGGGCTACCTACGGTTCTGAGCGCAGCGTCATGCTGGGCCAGGAAATCATCCTACCTCGTAGCATGGTCACCAACCCGGCCTGGGACTATGTGGCTCTGGGGCATATCCATAAACACCAGGTTATATGCGAAGAGCCACCCGTAGTCTACGCCGGCAGCATCGAGCGCATTGATTTCGGCGAGGAGAGGGAAGACAAAGGGTTCGTGGTAGCTGAGGTGGAGAGGGGGCGGGCACGCTATGAATTTGTGAGGCTGGCTGCCCGTCCCTTCGTCACAGTGGAGGTCGAAGCCAGGGGTGATGACCCCACGGCCGAGGTGCTGGCGGCTATTGACGAGCACGACATCGCCGGGGCGGTGGTCAGAGTCATCATCCACACCACCCCTGACAAGGAGCCTCTCATCCGCGAAAGTGAAATCCGCCGTCGTCTTGAGGACGCTTTCCATGTGGCTGCTATGGTCAGAGATGTGGAGCGCCAGACACGCCTGCGTCTGGGGACCGATCGAGCTGTGGAGGAGATGACACCCCGCCAGGTGCTGGAGCGTTACCTCCAGGTCAAGCAAACACCGCCTGAGCGGGTCAGAGTGCTCCTGGAGTACGCTGACCGCATTATCGAACAGTCGTAGGGCTTGTGCAGCGAAAGCCTGCTGCGCAGGTCCTCGTAGCGGAGGTGTCGAGGTATGGATCAGGTCAAGGGTCTGAAGTGCATGATCTGTGGGGCCGAGTACGAGGTGGACGAAGTGATGTACGTCTGCCCCAAACACGGTGACGAGGGCATCTTGGACGTTATCTACGATTACGACCTCATTGGCCGGCGACTGACCAAGGAAAAGCTGGCTGCTGACCCCACAGGTTCTATTTGGCGCTACAAGCCGCTGCTGCCGGTGAGAGCCGATAGTCCTGTGCCCCCATTGCAAGTGGGCTGGACACCTCTGTACCGGGCCGGGCGGTTGGCGGAGCAGTTGGGCTTGCGGCACCTGTGGATCAAAGACGACGGGCGCAACCCTACAGCCTCTTTCAAAGACCGCGCCAGCGCCGTAGGGGTGGTGAAAGCTATGGAGTTGGGGCGGGACATCATCACCGCTGCCAGTACCGGCAACGCCGCCTCATCACTTTCGGGCCTTTCAGCCAGCGTAGGCATCAAAAACGTGATCTTTGTGCCAGAGACCGCGCCGCAGGCCAAGATCGCTCAACTCCTGATCTTCGGAGCCACGGTGGTCTCCGTCAAGGGCACTTACGACCAGGCTTTTGACCTTTGCCTGGCTGCTACCAAAGAGTACGGCTGGTACTGCCGCAACACGGCCTATAATCCCTATCTGTCCGAAGGCAAAAAGACCGCCGCTTTTGAAATCTGCGAGCAGTTGAATTGGGACGCACCAGATCGCATCTTTGTCTCGGTCGGCGACGGCTGCATTATCGGTGGGCTGTGGAAGGGGCTGAAGGACCTGGTGGCTTTGGGTTTCATCGAGAAGATGCCTCGACTGATGGGTGTGCAGGCTGAGGGGTCGGCCGTCCTGCACACCGCCTGGCAGAAGGACACCGAGGAGATTGAGCCCATCGTGCCTCACACCCTGGCCGACAGTATCTCGGTGGGCATTCCCCGCGACCGGCTCAAAGCCCTCAGGGCGGTGCGGGAGACTGAAGGTGAGTACATCACTGTCAGCGACGATGAAATACTGGAAGCCATGCGTGTTTTGGCCCGGGGGGTAGCCGTATTCGGTGAGCCGGCCGGAGTGACGGGCTTCGCGGGATTACAGAAGATGGTGCGCCAAGGTAGGATCAGTCCTGAGGAGCGCATCGTGGTGTTGGTGACCGGCAACGGCCTCAAAGATGTGGACAGCGCCATCAAGGCTGGCGGGGCGCCCTATCTCATCGAGCCCTCTCTGGACGACCTGAAGTCTCTGGTGGGCAAATTAAACCTTCCTTTGTGTCTTGGTGGTGGAAAAGATGTCTAGACATAACATAGCTGCTTTAGGCTTGAGGTGAGCCCGGGCTCTGAAATTGACAAGAAAAGATAAGACGTGTATACTTAGAAATCAGGGAATATCTCGCAGGCTGGTGGGCAGGAAAGGGGGCTTTTGGCTCTCTTTTCAGAAATGAGGTTCGTGATCGGATGCTGTTGGCGTTAAATAGATACTCCTTCTGGATATTCGGAGCTTTTCTGGCGGGCATCATCATTGGGCTTCTGGCTGCTGCTCGTTATGCCAGGGAAGCAAGGACCTCCCAGTTCTACTTTATCCGAGAGCAGGCAAGGATCAAAGCAGGTCGGGTCATGATCCTTGTCGGTTTTTTAGTCCTTGTGACCATCGCCTTAGCTATATTGATGACCGTATCCAACACGTTCACCCGCATTGCTCAGGCCAGCCCGACGCCAACGCCGACGTTGATTCCCACTGTGCCGGCTACTGCTGTTGCCACTGCAACCTCAATCCCTGTACCAAGTCCCACGCCGCAACCGACTGCCACCGCCTCTCCCAGCCCCACTATCATTCCCACTGTAGTCACTCCTTCTCCGACTCCTACTCTTATCGTGGGAGTTACGACCCCTTCACCTGACGCGACCTTCGGCGAGATCACCATGGCCCGGGGGGTAACCGAGGACAATAAACCCAAAGACCCAGGCACAGTCTTTCCGGCCGGTATTGCGCGATTGTATGCCTTTTTTGATTACCGGAATCTGTCCAATGGTGTGCTCTGGACTCAGGCCTGGTATCGAGAGGGGAAAGAAATCGGCAGTGAGAGCAGCTTGTGGGAGTGGGGTTCCTACGGGACTGCCTGGATATTCCTGAAGCCTATTGGTGGGTACTCCCGAGGAGAGTATGAGGTCAGGCTGTACATCGGCGACGAGTTGAAACAAACAGCTACCTTCACCGTGCGCTGACGCTTTGACTGGTTCTCTTTCATGCAGGGAGAAACAGACGTGAATCATGTCTGGAAGACGCTGCCGGTCCTCATCCTGTTAACCACGATAGCAGTCTGTCTCTCCACCGGCTGTGGTTCCTCGCTCACTCCTTATCCTACCTACACCCCCTATCCCACGTATACTCCCTATCCGACCTGTGCCCCGGCCGCTGAGAGCGAACTCATCTGGCTTGGCGAACCCCGCGAGAGTCTGGTATCCTGGGAAGAGGCAGCTCAGTACTATGGCCAGATGGTCACAGTAGAAGGCACTGTGGTTGAAACGTATAATGCAGGCAGTGCGGTCTTTTTGAATTTTCACCAGGACTATGCTGAGCATTTCAAGGTGGTTATCTTTCCCGGTGATTGGGCTAAATTTCCAGAACCGCCGGAAGAGTTGTTCAGAGGACGGTTGATACGGGTCACAGGGGTAGTGCAGGAATACAAGGGCGCACCGGAGATCATCGTTGAGGAGCCGAGCCAGATTGAGATGGCTCTGTCAGCGTATGACCTCGTCCGCCTCCCTGGTTGTACTCCCTGTGCTCCCTGCCCTCCGTGTCCTGGTGGCACTCCAGAGGCTTCGCCTGTGGCCGTCACCGCCGCTGCTCCTCCGGCGTCTCCAACCCTGCCGGCCGTCGTCTCCTGGCAGGATGCGGCCCAATACTACGGTCAGACGGTCACCGTTGAAGGGACGGTGGTGGATACGTACAATTCGGGCAGAGTGGTCTTCCTGAACTTTGACCGGGACTACAGAAGCACTTTTAAGGTGGTCATCTTTCCCGACGACTGGCCCAAGTTCCCTGAGCCGCCAGAGGATCTCTTTCGAGGCAAGAAGGTACGGGTGAGGGGGGCGGTCAAGGAGTACCAGGGTGCGCCGGAGATCATTGTCGAGGAACCAGAGCAGATTGAGATACTGGAATAGACGCTAGAGCCGAGTTGACAGTGCACTTCGAACCTTAAAATTTTGCAAAGCTATTGACAAGTGAGCAAAAGTATGATATTATTGTATCCAAATTGAGAAGGGTGATTTGTCTGTGAGTCCGACATTGCTTCCCAACACCATTATTATTAGCCTGGTATTGATTGAGCTCCTTATTGTTAAGGAGCTAATGGTGGTTGGGAGGAAGTCGGATTGACTGTATAGCTGTAATTGTATCTTGTTCCGCGAGAAGCCTCCCAACCGGGAGGCTTCTTCTTTTTGGTGATTTTGAGCCGCTCTGGAATAATTGAGGTGTTGAGGCACGGTGCCTCCTGGCGATGGCGCCTTTGTCCTGGCGGGTGATGACGCTTCCGGGCAAGGGCTTTTTATTGGATTTTGGGCTATGTATGAAGCCCCCGTCACAGGCGGGGGTGAGGTCACAGCTATGCCGGGTACCAGGTGCGAGTAGAAGCGTGGGCCGGCTATCACAGACCCCCGGCTTCGCAGGGGGCTTGAAGTCAATTATGCTGAGAAGCTATGATTTTGGCATCAAGGGGGTGCAATGAGAAGCGACGTTGTAAAGCGAGGTGTGGAGCGGGCTCCCCATCGTTCTCTGCTGAGGGCGCTGGGCTGCACACAGCGGGAGATAGATCAACCTTTTGTCGGGGTGGTCAATTCTTTCAGTGAGATCATTCCAGGCCATGTCCATCTGCGCCGGGTGGCCGACGCGGTAAAGGCGGGCATCCGCGCCGCTGGCGGCACGCCTTTCGAGTGTTCCACTATCGGCGTGTGCGATGGCCTAGCCATGAATCATCCGGGTATGAAGTTCTCTCTGCCCAGCCGCGAGCTCATCGCAGATTCGGTGGAGGTTGTGGCCCAGGCCCACGCTTTCGATGCCCTGGTGCTCATCCCCAATTGTGACAAGATTATCCCCGGCATGTTGATGGCCGCAGCACGTCTCAACATCCCAACCATCGTGGTCAGCGGCGGGCCGATGCTGGCCGGCCGGCTGGGCAACAAACTGGTTGACCTGGCCGATGTGTTTATGGCTGTGGGAGCCGTAACTCGTGGGGAGATGCCAGAAGAGGAGTTGGAGCGACTGGAGAGAGTGGCCTGCCCAGGCTGTGGCTCTTGCGCCGGGATGTTCACCGCCAACACGATGAACTGTCTGACCGAGGCCCTGGGGATGGGGCTACCTGGCAACGGTACTATCCCGGCCGTGCACGCGGACCGTATCCAACTGGCCAGGCGAGCTGGCCGGCAAGTGCTGGACCTGCTGGCCCAGGATGTGAGACCTCTGGACATCCTGACCGAGGCCGCTTTTCGCAACGCTTTCACTGTGGACATGGCCCTGGGTGGTTCCACCAATTCCATCTTGCACCTGCTGGCCATCGCCCACGAAGCAGGAGTCAGCTTGTCCCTGGCCGAGTTGAACGATTTCAGCGCCCGTACTCCACATCTATGCAAGATGAGCCCGGCCGCCGGTGGGCATCACCTGGAGGAACTGAACGAGGCGGGTGGCATCCCGGCGGTGATGGCCGAGTTGCTGGCGGCCGGTCTGCTGGACGGCGGGGCTCTGACGGTGACCGGCAGGCCTCTGGCGGAGAATCTGGCTACAGCTCGCGTCCGTGACCGTCAGGTCATCCGCTCTCTCGATGACCCGTACTCGGTCAGCGGCGGGCTGGCTATCCTGTTTGGCAATCTGGCTCCGCAGGGAGCTGTCGTCAAGCAGGCCGTCGTTGCTCCGCAGATGCTCACCCATCGCGGGCCGGCTCGCGTCTTTGATTCTGAGGAAGAGGCCACGCAGGCTATCTTGGCAGGGCGGTTCGAGGCCGGTGACGTGCTCGTCATCCGCTACGAAGGGCCAAGGGGTGGCCCCGGTATGCGGGAGATGCTGACCCCGACCTCGTTGCTGTCGGGGATGGGGGTGGATGACAAAGTGGCTCTCTTGACCGATGGGCGTTTCTCTGGAGCCACACGGGGAGCGGCCATTGGTCACATCTCGCCCGAGGCTGCTGCAGGCGGGCCGCTGGCCGCTGTGCAAAACGGTGACCTTATCACTATTGACATCCCTGGCCACAGCCTGACTCTGGAAGTGCCGGAGGGAGAGGTGCAAGAACGCCTGTCCCGTCTCCCTGCCTGGGAGCCTCGCATCAAATCCGGCTACCTCAAACGTTACGCCGAAGCAGTCTCATCGGCCAGTGCGGGGGCGGTGTTCACGAAGAACAAAACAGCAAACCGATAGCAGTTGCCTTTACTGTTATCGGCTTGCTGTTGTTAGAGCAAGAAAGGGTTGGGTTATCCCGATACGTTATCTATAATACCAACGCCCACAAGGGCACGACGGATAAGCGTATCATTTTCAATATGAATCATGCGTAGAATATTATCGGGACTATGCTTCTCCAGTAGATCACTAACAGCAGTAGATGGATTGATTTTACCACTGGCGCACTTTTCAACTAGCTCGTTGAAGGGGATAGTAATCTCACCCATCGCTACAGCGTGATTATGTAGCATTTGGACAGCACTGGTAGTGATACCCGGTGTGACGTAGAAGGCTCTCTTCAGCAACTTGTCTAACCCGACAGAATCGGGATGTTGCATATCAAGCCCTACCCCTACGACGATCAGGAGTTGAGATTGATCAGGAGATTGATTTTCTCGAGCGAGATTCCATCGAAAATAGGTGTCAATGTTGATTTTGTCAATTATTGGCTTGCTGTTAGCCGGGGCATTTTGTCTGGTAGGGGAAAGGATCATTGCCTTGTCAACAATCTCCTTAGTCTTAGCCTCGGCTAACATGACAACTGCTAGGGTCGGACTATACAGGCCCTCTCTCAACTTCTCCATCTCGTCAAATAAAAGCCGGTAGATTTGGAGTATGCTAGCACCAAGATTGCTTTCGAAATAGAACGACGCATGTATACCACCATCCCACCTGATGAAGAATGGTGTGAAGATAGAGCTGTCACGCCCTTCAATACGAGGGGCATGCTCTTCCAGCCCAGATGGCATCCAAATGGGTATTCCGCCGATGGTTATGAACTCTCCCAGATGTTGCAAAGCCCAATCATTGTCAGGGCCTGTTGCCCCTCCTCCCAAACCGAACGGGACGTGTGATAGGCAACGCAGGGATGCTTTATCACAGCGAGAATATAAGATGGTCTTAACATCACCGACCAATTCCAATTCCGAATGGACCTTCAAGTCATGAGTCAAGAGTTGTATTTTATGAGGGTACAGTTCTGAATCATAGTCATCGCGAGAATATAAAGGATAGGCCCTCTGAGAAGCCAGCTTATCCATTTCGTTAATGACGGTACGTATTGCTTTCACAACATCCGAGTCCACTTCATCCAGAGACGGGCGTTGCACATCTGAGAGCGGTTTGTCAAGACCCTCGGCGAAACCGTCAAGCATGTGCTTGACACAATCTCCCAAGGCCTCCAATGCATATCCACCCTCAAGGGCTGCTACAATGCCAACCCGCCCCTTCCC
Organism: Anaerolineae bacterium; assembly: GCA_029933115.1. Lineage (GTDB taxonomy): Bacteria > Chloroflexota > Anaerolineae > E26-bin7 > E26-bin7 > E26-bin7. The sequence continues at coordinate 12,928 of JAOZOT010000031.1, forward strand.
CGCGCCAGCTTTTCCGGCTCTTTGAGCGATGCTGGCAAGCATGTGTCCTAGATAGCGGTAAGATTCTTCAGTCAACTGCATGTCTGTGAAGTGATCATCCCGGTGGGAGTCGAAGCCCGCCGACAGAAAGATAAAGTCGGGGCAAAACCGTTGTGCAATTGGCCAGAAGAGATGATCTAGCACGAATTTGTACGTCTTGTCGTCACTATTTTCTGGAATCGGCACACCAAAGCTGTATCCCATCCCGTCTCCCTGGCCAATGTCATGAGGAAGGCCTGTTCCAGGATGGACCAAACGCTGCTGGATAGAGAAATATAGGACGCTATTGTCATCACGGAACGTGTGATAAGTATTGTAGCCGTGGTGATTATCACAATCAAAAATGAGTATTCGCGGGCGATAGTCTGGATTGCCATCGGGTGACCATGCCTGGGCATATCTCTGCTGCAGGTGCCTGACAGCAATCGCTACATTGTTAAAGATGCAAATCCTGTTGGTTGCCAGATGTCCTGGCGGACGAACAAGTGCGAATATCATGTCATATTTGCCCTCAGCAACGTCACTGGCTGCCTGCATCACACCACCCGCGGCCCAACATGCTAGGTCGTATGATTCTGGCCGGATTTGAAAATCGTATTCTTCCAGATAGACGACTTGCTTCTCTCCAAGGGGTTTGCGTTTTAGGCTCTCGCTGGCGGTCTTAACCTGTTGGATGTAATATCCATCATGTACCAGCAGGAGGTCATCCTCTTTGGCTTGGGAGTCTGCTCTGAGCGCTACTAGCTCGTACTTGTCTTCATGCTGCTCCAGTACATCAATGATTGCTTCGAGGCGCTCGCCGCATTCAGGGTGATTGTAGAATTCAGCCGCTAGGTAGCGGGGATGAGTAAGCCAGCCAATACGACGTTTGCCGAGGCCTGTTGCAGGATCAGGCACAGGGAGATTCCAATTGGCTGAGGGTGCTGACCTCGCAAGGGCCTCGCGAATCCCGTAACGGACCCATTGTTCCCGTACAGTGTTACCTCGCTCAAGACTTTGTTGCCACATGGACTGCCACAGGTTGCATATCCCTTGGGGGTCTGCAGCTGCCCACTTCGCCAGCGATTCTGCGACTGCATAACGCGTATAGGCAGAGCAGTCTTTTGCGTTGGCGATGTTCATTAGAGTTTGCAGTCCTCTCCGTCTAGCCGTTAGACTCTCGTAGTTGGCGTGTTCACCCAAGGTCTCAGCAACGCTACGGCGTACCCATCGCGGCTCGCTATTCCAATCGAGATTCTCAAGGAATGACCAAGTCCCATCCTGTTCCCGCTCCAAGCTAATGAGAACTGAAAGCAAACGCCCTCGAACAAGTTGGTTATCTGTCTGACGCAACATTCTTTTGACGATGTTCACTAGATGCTGGATCTTAGAGTTGTCGCTGTTTCTAATCCCACGTGCGAGCTTCAAGCAAGCATAGGCTACAGCTCGCTTGATCCAGAAGTCTGCTTCCGCACCCAAATACGAGAGGCTATTTGTGAGCTCGGTCCAGTCCGCTTCCTGTTTGAGGTCGCCTAGTATCTCTGCTGCGAAGAGTCTCTTTGTAAATTTAGGATCTGCTGACCAATTGTCCAGCACCTCTGATACAAACTGCGTAGCTCTTCCGCTGCGTAGCAAATTGGTCAAAGTCCGTTCTAACTCCCAACGTAGAACGAAATCGGACTGCTCACCCATCAGCTCGATGATCTCGAGCAATCTTTTTCGATCATCAGGGTGTTTGAATTGGCCCTCATTATTGAGTTCATCAATCTCTCTGGCAATTTGCAAGCTGGGAATCACATCACAAGCCAACTGTTTCCAGATGAAAAATTGACCCGCAGGTATGCCTTCCTTCGGCTGATAACGACCAGTCGCTAGCAACTTGAGCAAGTCGAGGTAAAGACCTGGATGTCTCTTGTCCTCTTCAACGATCTGCACCAGAAACCAAAGCGCACCGTAGAGATAATTGAATACTGAGGTTGACTGTGCGGTTGCTTCTTCCACAGTTTGTATGCTGCCACTCTCAACGATCAACGCAGTTGCTTCTTGGTGTTCTTTCATCAAGGATTTGAAAGCCTCGCGGATCGCTGCAGAATCCAAACTGTCCTCGTGCCATGAATGCGCGATCTGACGAGCTAAAGTATACTCAAGGTACTTGTCAAAGGGGAAGCGTATGACCTTTTCCCCGCTAGGTTTCTCTTCTTGCTCTAGCACAATGCGCTCACTCAGGATGCCGTCCAAAATGAGTGATGGCAGGTTGGGATCTGCCTCGGACAACAAGGTAGATACTCTACTGCGAATCGCTTCCTCGGCGCGTTCGCGTAGAAGGAGATTCTTGCGATCACGCCGCATTAGGTCTACTATCTCGAAAAGCGATCCGCGGATAAGCAAATCTGCACAATCTTTGAAATCCTTCCTAAGCTCATCCTTGGCTTTCTCAAGTTGGTGCTTCAAAGAGCGCGATGGTTCGATTGCGGAGCGCTCGGCGACTTGGAGCAGCGCTCTGTCGGCATAGGCATCGAAAATCTCTTTCGCTCGATGCACAGTGTAATCACCGAGGTGTTTACCCCTGTACGCATTAGCGAAGAACTTCATCATCAGTGGAACGCGGCAAATTTCCCTAGCCTCGTCCGACATCGTACCATGAATATCATACTCATCGAAGTAAGCTTGTCGTGCCAATTCAAATTCATTATCGTCGGGATGAGTGCTGAACTCTCTAAGATAAGCACTGGGTTGCCCCAGCCTGCTTGCATAGACTGAATGCATCCAATCTCCATCTCGAATGTCACCCCAAGTTACGTCGCTGCGGCAACTGAGGCAAACTTTGCAGTTTGTGCCTTGAATGTCTTCAGCCAACTCATTCAAATGCCGCTTGAGATCGGGGTCAGGGCTCTCATTGATAGCATCAACAAACAGCAAAAGAGGGGTATCGTGCTCTTGTAAGTATCGCTGGTGGATTTCCCTGAAAACGTTGCCGTTGCTGGATAGAGGAAGTTCTCCTTGATTCGTCAGGCGTTGGTACACAAGTTTCATGAGCAAGTGCGACACTTCTCTTCCTACTATCTCACGCCCGATGAGAAATAGGCAAGGCACGGGTTGCTTCACACTCGGCTTATCCAGGTTGGCATAGGTTTTTAGCAAGTGCAAAAGAAGCGTCGTCTTCCCTGTACCCGCCTCGCCTATCAGCAAGAAAATAGGTGGGCGTCCCAATACGAAATCGCTAAACCAAGATTCGACCTGTTTACGATTAACATATAAGCGTTCGCTTCTGCGTTCGATCTCTTCTTGGCTTTTGCTCTCATCTTTTGTGTCACACCAAATTCTCTCGTTTTCTTCTTTTACAATCGCTTGATTTGCCTTATTGCAAGCGGCTACCAACGCCGCTAATCCTGACGGAGATCCAGGTTCTCCAGCGAACACTGCTTTTCTGCTCTCCGCCATTTGCGCTGCCAAATCGGCCAAGAAGGCATGCACCTCTGGGTGATCTGGGGCGGAAGGGATATAGGGAATAATGTGGATGCCATAGTCCTTCTCGAACCGTTTCTGCTCCACAGCCAATGTTTCCTGAGCGTTCATCAAGGCAAAGTGCTGTCCAGCGTAGTCCCTGAAGATGGCTTGCAACTCGTCCAATAGGGACAACAGGTCCGGGTCATTCAGGCCAAAACCCACAAAGAGAACGGTCTTGCTGCCAAAGAGATTCGTTAGATATTGGCGGTAGGCGGGGTTGGCGTGTATCACCTGGCGGTAGTCCTTTCGACCCAGCACGACTGTCTTGATGCAGTCAATGGTACCGTGTACGTGGAGTATATAGAACTTGTTGCTGCGCAACGCTGCTGAGAGTTCAGGATAATCGGCCTGGGTGAAGCTATGCGGCTTCGTGCCGTTAACCAATGTATAAGCCATTTCCAACAAGGTGTCATAATTGCTGGTCAGGGCAGCAGCAAATGGGATTTGCGGAAGTATTTTGTGGGCGTCAGTGGGCTTTAGGTCGGGTTTGAGGAAGACCTTGGTCATGAACCGGTGAAAGTTCTCCTGTCCCAACCGGTCTCGCATCTCTTCAGCTACCAACAGCAGCTTATTGTCAGTGACATAGCCCTCCAGTTCGGCTCTGTCGTGCATATCTATGCCATGGGTCTCAGCCCAGGCCATCATCTGCCGCAGCAACTCTGGCCACCCTGGCAGCCCGGCTCCTTGCGAAAGCCCTGCGCCGACGAAAAGGACAGCATTGCCACATCTGATTTGTTCGATGAGTTCAGGGGGTATATCTATCTGAGACTCTCGATCATTGGTCATGATTCACGCCTCCGCGCTGTGCTTTGCTAGAGAAGAATGACAATGGTTTGTTATAGATTTCAGCGAATTGCTCGAGTTCCATAAAGTCAACTCGCCTTTCGCCAGTCTCACATTTGGAGACAAATGACTGCGGCTTTCCCAATATCTGAGCAACTTCCATTTGGGTCAAACCTGCGTCTAATCGTGCCTGTCTCAATTTGCGTAAGAAATCGTCATATCGAGATCGGTAATTGCTAGGCAAGACCAAAGCAGACCTTTCAGTGTAGAGACATTTGGCCAACGCAAACCACAATGACATTATCCCACAACAGGATGAATATCCCAAAATAGGATAAGAGATTCCTTGCCCACCCGCGCCGAGATGCGCCTTATGCTCCGCGAAATCCAGGATGGCTCCTATGCTCGCTCGTGGATTCTGGAGAATA
>JAOZOT010000285.1 GCA_029933115.1 Anaerolineae bacterium
GACGGCGACAAGCAGATAGCCCTCCTGGAATTCGGCTGGACCAGCGATCCCAGGCCCGATTCCCCCTATTACTGGCATAGTGTGACAGAAGAGCAGAAGGGGGAGTATCTGGTACGGGCTTATAAATACGCCAAGGAAAACTGGGCGCCGTGGATAGGGCTGATGAGCCTGATTTACGTGGCTGACCCTGATTGGACAGAGGAAGATGAGCAGTATTGGTGGGCTATTACCTATCCCGACTATCCTGTTCCCCGTTGGCGTCCGGCCTACATAGCCGTCAAAAATATGCCCAAGTAGAGTCTGGGCAGCTTGTCGGAGGGTTGACATTGGAAAGGGCCGCCGGATTTGATCCGGCGGCCCTTTTAACCTCCCGCAGGTTGCGCAACCTGCGGGAGGTTGACTATTGATACTTTCAGGCGCTCAGTAGCTCCGTCGCCAGTCCAGTTGATACCAACAGCCGGCGGCTCCCTGAACGGGCTCAATGGTGACTACAGGGCTGAGGGGGTTGCCGGCCTCATCAACTACTACCACCCACCAGGTGACAGTTTCCATGCCTCTGACCACATCGTAATAGCCGGCCTCGTTTCCGCCTTTGGACACGGCCTCGGCGACGTTTCCCCATTGGTCAGACACCCTGACTCTGACCCCCTCGAGGTACTCGCCGTGGGCGTCGCGCACCCGGCCATAGATGAGAGCCGAGGGCCTTCCACATTCAGAATGCACCGGCCCATCTGGCCTGTACTGATACCCTTCTGGTGGAGTGGGCGGAGCCAGGGTGGGGGTGGGCCCACCGGGCGTCTCGGTGGGGGTGGGTGTAGCAGCCACCGGCACAGGAGTCGGCGTCGTGGGCACCGGTGTTGGGGTGGGTAGGGCAGGCGTGGCTGTAGGCACGGCCGGCGTCGGAGGGACGACCGGTGTATCCGTGACCATAGGTGGCCCCGGAGTGACCCTCGTTTGAGCGCCGTTGGGTATAGCCGGGCGGGTGGGGCTGGCCATGCTGATGAGAGGCACGCCGCCGGCCGAGAATATGGCACTTATGGCCAGATAGGCGCCCAGACAGATGATAGATAGAACAACCAGAAAGGCTATGGCGTGGTACTTGGTTTCCATAATCCGATGTGGGACTTTTCAAATCTGGATGAGCCAGGCTGACTTGCAGTAGGTCTGAGGTCATCCTTAAGGTACGTAGGCGATGACATCCACCTCTAGCATGATGTCAAAGGGCAGGCGTGCTACCTCTACTGTGGTGCGCACAGGTGGGTCGGTCTTGAAATATTCGCCGTAAATGGCGTTCAGCTGTCCGGTAAGCGAGTCTGCTTCGGTGGTCAGCGGGCGGTTCAAATCTTGGGCAGGTCTTTGACTACGCCTTGGCCGCGTTCAGTAGATAGGCTATGAGTTCGTTACTCCGCAAAAGTCAAAGAGGAACATACTTCCTTCGCCCCCAGGCCATCTTTTCTTCTCAAGCTTCGACCGGCTCCCCTTCAAGTTTGAGGGAGATCACTTTCGACACGCTGTCCTCTCCCATAGACACGCCGTAGATAGTGTTGGCCGCTTCGATGGTGCCGCGGTTGTGGGTGATGACCACGAACTGGGTGCGGTCCGCTAATTCTTGCAGCATCTTGCGGAAACGGCCGATGTTGGCCTCATCCAGCATGGCGTCTACTTCGTCCAGGATGCAGAAGGGGGTGGGGCTGGTTTTGAGGATGGCGAAGATGAGTGCTACAGCGGTGAGGGCTCTCTCCCCTCCAGAAAGGAGGGCCAGGCTTTGTTGACGCTTGCCCGGCGGACGGACGATGATGTCAACCCCGGTCTCCATCAGGTTCTGCGGGTCGGTCAGGACCAGTTTGGCTGTCCCTCCGCCGAACAGGGCAGCGAAGCACTCTTTGAACTCGGCGGCTACGGCCTCGAAGGTCTTTTTGAAATCGGCCTCCATCAATTGGTCCAACTCGGCGATGACCTGACGCAGGGAAGCGGAGGCCCGTTCCAAATCCTCAACTTGAGCAGCCAGGAAAGTGTGCCTCTCCAGGGTCTCGGCGTATTCGGCCGGAGCGTTGGGGTTGATGGGCCCAGCCCGTTTCAACTGGATCTTCAACCGTTGGATTTCGTCCTCCAGGCCTTCCGGCAGTTCGTCAATGGAGGGCAAGGGCGAAACCAGGGGCTTGAGGGGTAGAGGAGGCTGTTCTGGCAGAAGATCGGTCATCTCTAGCTCCACCAGGCCCAGGTCGTTCTGAATCTGCTGGCGCAGGTTGAGCAGTTCATCCCGCCGGCGCTCCATTTCCAGCGCGGCCTGGTTGTAAATGGCCTCGTACCGCTGAAGGCGCGAGCGGCAGCCGCTTTCCTCACCCTCCAACTCGACTTGCCGCGCTTCCAATTCAAGCAACTCGGCTTCGGTGGGTTCGATGAGCCTGGCCAGGGCTTGTATCTGTTCCGAAAGCTCCCCTTCGCGGGTCTGCCATTCCTCTATCTGGCCGGCCAGGGTTTCACCCTCCTGGGCCAATTCGTCGGCCCGCCTCTGCTTGGCGGCAATCTGAGCTTCCAGGTGCTCCAGATTGGCTTGGTGGCTGCGCAGGATGGTCCGCCGATCCTCACGGCTCTGCTCGGTCACGGCCAAAGCCGTCTTCAAGCGGGCCAACTGCTCGTAGAGCTCGTCGCCGGTCATGCTCTCCAGTCGCTCCTCCAGGGCGATGATCTCTTCCTGGAGTGCAGTCTGCTCGGCCTTCAACTTCTCCATTTCCTGACCGATGTTAGCCGCCTTCTGGTCCAGGGCAACCATTTCACCGTCGAGTTGCTTCTCAAGCCCGCGCCGCCACTCGATCTCCTGAGCCAGGCGCTCGATCTGCCGCTCTGCGGCGTCGGCCTCCGCTGCTCTGGCTTCGCCGGCGGCCCTCAACTCGCTCTCCCGAGCCTCCAGATCGGCCAGTGAGGCCAGCAATTGGCGGTGCGCTTCCTCCGCACGCTGCTTTTGCTCTTCGAGTTCCCGGCGCTTCTGGTTGACGGCGTTCAGTCGGTCGGGCAGTTCACGCCATTCCCGCTCGTGGGCCAAGAGCCCGCCGCTCTGGTCCTCACTCACGCCCCCGCTGATAATTCCATTGGGGTGAACAACCTCACCGGCCAGGGTGACGAGGCGGAGGGAACTGAGTGAAGCCTCCAGGCGGCGCGCAACGTCGAGATCGGACACGACGAGAGCGTCCCCCAGCAGATGGGAAAATATTCCGGCGAAGCGTTCGTCGAATTTCACCAGGTCCGCGGCGTTCCCGATGACCCCTTCGCCCTCGGCGGCGAAGCGGCCGAGGGCTGCGTCCCTTTCAACGTCCTTGAGTCTGTCCAACGGCAGGAAGGTGGCCCGTCCCCCTTTGGTTTGCTTCAGGAAGCCGATGGCAGCCTCGGCGTCGGCCCTGGTTTCGACCACGATGTCCTGCCCGTGGATGCCGAGGGCCGTTTCGATAGCCGTCTCCAGTGTGGCCGGCACCTCGATGAGGCTGGCTACCGTGCCCACGATGCCTGACAGTTGGCCTCTAGCTGCCGCCTGCATGACCCTCCTCACGCCTGCCCGGTAGCCGGTCATCTCCTGGCGCATCCTGGCCAGCAACTCCTGGCGCGCCAGCAGGCGCTCCTCTTCCCGTTGGATTTCGGCCAGGCTGGCCTGGAGTTGAGCCTGGTGTTCTTGCCCGGCTTCGATTTCTTTTTCCCTGTCTTTCTTTTGAGCGGCCAGGGCCTGGAGTTGAGTTTGCCGGGCGTCTATTTGAGCCTTCACGGCCTGAAGGCGCTCTGCGGCGAGTGCCTTTTGCGCCTCTTGGTCGGCGATGGCTTGCTGATGCTTTTCCCGTTCCCGGCGCAGTTCTGCCCGGCGCTCATCCAATTGCACCAGGCGATTTTGCCGATCGGTCAACCCGGCGGATAGCTCAAAGGCTTGCTGGCGCAGAGCTGCCAGTTGGTCCATCAGAACCTGGCGTTGGCTTTCGTGATGGTCCAGTTGCTTTTGTGCTTCTCGGACCTGGGCCTCGCCTTCCGCGATCTGACTCTCGATGCGACTCAGTTCCTCCTCAATCTGGGCGATCTTCTCGCGTTGGGCTTCCCGGTTGACTTTCAGCGGGGCGATCTCGTGCAGGATTTCCTGGCGCTGTTGGTTCAGCAGGCGCTTTCTTTCCCGGCACACGGCCAGCTCTCGTTGCAATTTCTCCGCTTCAGTGTGCAGGGTGCTGCTCTCCTGGTGCCACCGGCTCAACTGCTGTCGCTTCTCGGCCTGCTGTGCCCGCACCTGAGCTATGCGTTGCTCCAGTTCGGCCAACTCTTTCTTGCGCTGCTCCAGTTGGCTGCGTTGCTCCCCGGCCCTGGATCGGGCCTGACGCAGGGCCTTTTGCCCTTGCCGCCATTGATAGCCATACCAGAGGCGCAGGAGACCTTCCAGTTCCCGGGAGAGTTGGGCGTATTCCTGAGCGCGCTCTGCTTGTCTCTTGAGGCGCTCCAGGCGGGGGCCGATCTCGTTGATGATGTCGTTGACCCGCTGCAAGTTTTGCTGGGTGGCCTCCAATTTGGCTATGGCGTTGTCGCGCTTGGCCTGGTGGATGGTGATGCCGGCTGCTTCCTCGAAGAGGGCGCGCCGCTCTTCGGGCCGCAAAGAGAGGGCTGCGTCCACCAGACCTTGCCCGATGACGGTGTAGGTCCGTCGGCTCAGGCCGCCCCTGGCCAGGAGTTCGGTGATGTCTCTGAGACGTACCCGGTTGCCGTTCAGCAGGTATTCGTTCTCGCCGGAGCGATAAGCGCGGCGGGCGATGGTCACTTCGCTGAACTCTACCGGCAGCCATCCATCGCTGTTGTCCAGGGTCAGGGCGACTTGAGCCATGCCCATGCGCGGTCGAGACTCACTCCCGGAGAAGATCATGTCTGCGGTGGATTTGCCGCGCAGCGTCTTGTAGCTCTGCTCGCCCAGCACCCAGCGCACGGCGTCGGCAATGTTCGACTTGCCGCTGCCGTTGGGCCC
>JAOZOT010000286.1 GCA_029933115.1 Anaerolineae bacterium
CGGTGTTGCGCTTGATCCTTGAGAACGCCGTGGAAATGCTGCAAGGCCACGGGGGGCTTATCGCTTTGCGCCAGGATGATGGCAGCTTCCACGTGCGGGCCAGTTATGGTCTGCCCGGGCGGCTTTTGCCTTTCTTTTCCCCTCTCCTGGACGACATCCCCCACCTGGCAGGACGGGCTCATCTTTCCCGCTGGCAGATCCCGGATTTGCAGATGAAGTTGAGCCTGGTAGCAGCGGCCGCCGGCATGACCCTGCGCCAGGTGGTCGCTCTGCCGATGGTGATTGAAGAAGAGCTCATCGGGGTTATCTATGTCTTCCGCACCAGTGGCATGGCTTTTTCGGCCAACGACCGCCAGGTGCTCTCCAGCTTTGCCGACCAGGCGGCCATTGCCGTGCGCAACGCCAGCCTCTACCAGCAGGTCTCGGCCGAAAAACGACGGCTGGACGCCATCATCGAGCACTCGGCCGACGGGGTGATGATCCTCGATTGCCAGGGGCGTATCACTGTTTTCAACCGCGCTCTGGCCGCCATGACCGGCTGGCGGCCAGAGGACGCTATTGGCCGACCGTGTCACGAAGTGTTACAATTGCGCAGTCGTCAGGGCGAGGACATCTGCAAAAGCAACTGCCCCCTGCGGGGCCTCTCCCCAGACGCCGACCTTTATGTCGAAGGGGACATTCAACGTCCCGGCGGAACAGTCATCAGCGTGGGCATCACCTACTCGCCTCTTTACGACGAAAAGGACCGCCTCATCAATATCATTGCCAATGTCCACGATATCACCCGCTTCCGCGAAGCGGAGGAGATAAAGTCCACCTTTATTTCGGTGATCTCCCATGAACTGAAGACTCCCGTCTCTATAATTAAAGGCTATGCCGGCACCCTGCGCCGTGAGGACGCCCGGTGGGACGAAGAGACGGTGCGGGAGGGCCTGGCCATCATCGAGGAGGAGAGCGACCGCCTGGACCGGCTCATCAGCAACCTTCTGGACGCCTCTCGCGCTCAAGCTGGCAGCCTCAAGTTGGAGATAGGCGACGTACACATTCCCAGGCTGGCTCAAAGGGTGGTAGAAGGTTTCCGCCCCCAGACCGACATTCATCAATTTGAGTTGGATTTCCCCCCTGATTTCCCTCCTATCATGGCCGACCCTGAGCGGCTGCGCCAAGTGCTCTCCAATCTGGTCAGCAATGCCATCAAGTATTCTCCCGAAGGGGGCAAGATACGGCTGGGGGGCTATGCCGATCAAGACAAGGTGACCGTCTACGTGGCCGATGAAGGCATCGGCATCCCTCTGGATGAGCAGCCTCGCCTCTTCCAGCGTTTCTACCGGCTGGATTCCAGCCTGCGCCGCCGCACCCAAGGCATGGGCCTGGGCCTCTACCTCTGCCGGGCTATTGTCGAGGCCCACGGAGGGCGTATCTGGGTGGAGAGTGCGCCGGGGCAAGGATCAACGTTCTATTTCACCCTGCCGCGCCGATAGCAAATCTCAAAGGAGGAAAGAGTGCCCGCAGACGACAAGTTGATTCTGGTCGTAGACGACGAACAGCGAGTGATCCAGTTCGTGCGCATGAATCTGGAACTAGAAGGCTATCGGGTCAGTGAGGCTACCAACGGCATGGATGCTCTGAACAAGGTACGTGAGGAATTGCCTGACCTGGTGCTGCTAGACGTGATGATGCCCGACATGGATGGTTTTGAGACCCTGGAGCGCATCCGCGAAGTCTCTACTGTGCCGGTCATCATGCTGACGGTGAAGGGTGAGGAGGAGGACCGCATCCGGGGCCTGGAGTTGGGGGCTGATGACTATGTCACTAAACCCTTCTCACCGCGAGAACTGGCCAGCCGCATCAGGGCTGTGCTGCGCCGGGCAGAGATGGCTGCGCCGGTGGAGAAGACGGCCATTGTCATTGACGAGGACCTGACGATTGACTTCCAGCGGCACGAGGTGATTGTGCGGGGAGAGCGGGTGAAGTTGCGTCCCACCGAGTACCGCCTGCTTTACCACCTGGTTAACAACGCCGGCTGGGTGATGACCCACGAGATGCTTCTGGCCAAAGTCTGGGGGCACGAATATCGCGAAGAGAGCCATCTCCTTCGCCTGTACATTACATATCTGCGTCAAAAGATCGAACCCGATCCTTCTCACCCCAAGTATATCCTCACCGAGCGAGGGGTGGGCTACCGCTTTGTGGATTTCAGAAAAAAGCCCTGACGTTCTATGCCTGTCACCCTCCCGCAGGTTTGGACGTTCTTGGGGCACAAAAATGTGCCTCGACCGGAGGTTGAATCTCGCGTAAGCTGTCAACCGTGACCTGCGGGAGGATGGGCTGAGCAGTTCGGCCAGGAAATTGGACGGAGAGGAGAAAGGCTATGGCACCCAAAATCAGAGAACTCCCGGCAGAGAAACTACGGCGGGTCTGCGACCCAAGCCAGTTCGAGTTCACGACCACTGAGGATCTACCAGAATTGGAGGAAATCATCGGCCAGGAACGGGCCACGCGGGCCATTGATTTTGGCATTGACATCCCCTGCTACGGCTATAACATCTACGCCCTCGGCCCGGCCGGCGCCGGCAAGATGACCACTATCCAGACCTTCTTGGAGCGAAAGGCTCGCACCGAAAAGGTGCCCAATGACTGGGTCTACGTCAACAACTTCCAGGACCCTTATCAGCCGTGGGCCATCAGTTTGCCGCCAGGGGGAGCTCGCGTCTTGCGCGATGAAGTGGACGAGATGCTCGAGAGTCTGCAAGAGGAGATTCCCCGCGCCTTTGAAAGCGAGGAGTACGACCAGCACAAAGCCCGCATAGCGCAGGAACTAGATGAGAAGCGCACCGCCGAGTTCAAACGCCTGGAGGCTTTCGTCAACGAGCAAGGTTTTGCCCTGCTGCGCACCCCTATGGGCCTCGTCTTCGCCCCAATGGTAGATGGCCAGCCCATGAATGAGGAGCAGTACCAGGCCCTTGAGCCAGAGAAGAAAGAAGAACTGGAGAAACACCGTCCAATCTTGCAAAAAGAACTGGAGAAAGCCACCCGCCGCGTCAGGGAGTTGGAGAAGGAGGCCAAAGACAGGCTGCGCAACCTGGACAAGGAAATCGCCGCTTTCACTGTAGACCACTTTTTCGAGGCTCTGAGGGAAAAATACGGCCAGCACGACGAGATTGTAGCCTACCTGGATGCCATGCGCGACGACATGATCCAAAAAATAGACACACTGCGGAAAGCCGTCCAACCTCCAGGGGAAGGCGCAGCCGGAGGAGAGACGATGCCAGCCTTTTTCGCTGCGCGCCTGAAATCCCCGTTCGACAGGTATCGGGTCAACGTCATCGTTGATAACGGCGACACCGAAGGGGCGCCGGTCATCGTCGAAACCAACCCGACCTACCAGAACCTGATTGGCCGCATCGAGCACAAGGCCGAGTTCGGTTCGCTGGTGACCGACTTTAGCATGATCAGGGGGGGAGCATTGCACCGCGCCAATGGAGGCTATCTGGTGCTGGATGCCAAGGCCGTCCTGAGTTCCCCTCTGGCCTGGACCTCGTTGAAGAGGGCTCTCAGAAACCGGGAAATCCGGATCGAGGAGATGGCCCAGCAGTTGAGCCTGGTGGCCACCGTTGGCCTGGCCCCCGAGCCCATTCCTCTTGACGTGAAGGTGGTGCTCATCGGCGACCCCCAGACCTATTACCTCCTCTACTCGCTGGATGAGGAATTCCAGAAACTCTTCAAGGTCAAAGCCGATTTTGCCACCGAGATGGATTGGACTCCTGAGAACTTGAAAAAGTACGCCCTTTTTATCCACAATCGCTGCCGTGAGGAGAACCTACGTCACTTTGACAACGAAGCTGTGGCCAAAGTGATCGAATACTCCTCCAGGCTGGTGGAGAATCAAGAGAAGCTGACCACTCGTTTTGCCCACGTGACCGATATTGTGCGTGAGGCCAGCTATTGGGCCGGTCGCAACGGCCATGACCTGGTGACGGCCGCCGATGTGCAGAAAGCCATCGAGGAGCGGGTCTACCGCTCGAATCAGGTTGAGGAGCGCATCCGCGAGCAGATCGAAGACGGCACCATCATGGTTGACACCGATGGCGAAGTGGTGGGCCAGGTGAATGGCCTCTCTATCCTTTCCCTGGGCGACTATACCTTCGGCAAGCCCTCACGCATTACGGCCAGGACCTTTCTGGGCCAAAAGGGTGTGATCAACATCGAGCGCGAGGCCAAACTTTCGGGGAATATCCACGACAAGGGAGTATTGATCTTGTCGGGCTACCTGGGCGGCAAATACGCGCAGGAGGTCCCTCTCAGCCTCTCGGCCAGTATCTGTTTCGAGCAGTCCTATTCGGGCGTTGAGGGCGACAGCGCCTCTTCCACCGAACTCTACGCTCTTCTGTCCAGCCTGTCGGGCTTTCCCATCAAACAGGGCATCGCCGTCACCGGTTCGGTGAATCAGAAGGGCGAGATTCAGGCCATTGGTGGCGCGACCAAAAAGATCGAGGGTTTCTTCGATGTGTGCAAGGTGCAAGGGCTGACCGGCGAGCAAGGAGTCATCATCCCTGAACGGAACGTCAAGAACCTGATGCTGCGCGAAGATGTAGTGGAGGCGGTGCGTCAGGGCAAATTCCACATCTACCCGGTGCGCACCGTTGATGAGGGCATCGCCATCCTGACCGGCGTGGAAGCCGGTGAGCGCCAGGAAGACGGCACCTATCCCGAAGGGACGGTCAACCATGCCGTCCAAAACCGCTTGCGCGAACTGGCCCTCAAGTTAAAGGATTTCGGCAGAAAAGAGGAGGAAAAACCGGAGGAGGAATCGTCAGAAGCAGAAGCCCAAGGGCTACTATGATAATTTCTTAAGGCTACAAGCTCAGGCTGGGGCAGCGACCCTCCCGCAGGGTTCGCCACCTGCGGGAGGGTGACCTGGGGCGGGTGCGAGACCTGCCCCTACCCTTGGCAGGATGGGTCAACAGCCTGCTTGCAGCA
>JAOZOT010000287.1 GCA_029933115.1 Anaerolineae bacterium
CCATCAGCGGCCAACTCGCTTCGGTTTTCGCTCCTTGAGCCCGCCGGATTTTGCCCTGTTTGGACCCGAAAACAGCCCGCAGGGCTTTGCCCTTTCAGCTCGACGGCTTTAGCGTCGGGCTTCCGCCGAAAGCACCTCGTTACCCGGATAATTTCTTAAGGCTCATTAGCTCGGGGGCCAGGCTTAGCCTGGTCGCTTCCCCCAGACAGACCTTGGTGTCTGGGGGGTGAACTCACCCCTCAGGCTCGCGCCGGACCGGCCATCCGGCGGCCCGGCGGCGGATAGCCAACCTGCTACAGAAAACAAGGCAAGTCTATCTCAGCCACCTCTGGGCGACCTCGACGATGGGATGGGCCGGGTGCGCGGCCACGAAATCCCTTATGCGCTCCGTTATCTGCTCTCGAGTGCCAAAGTTGCTGGCTCCGAATCCCTCTATCACAAAGGATGCCGCCGCTGAAGCAAAGAGAGCCGACCAGGGCGCATCACCTGTCCTCTCGTATTCGACGAAAAAAGCTATGGCTGAGGAGTCGCCGGCTCCGCCGGGGTCCACGAAGGCTCGGGGTGGGATGGCCGGGATCTCGTGGAGCTGTCCCTCACAATAGACGAAAGAGCTGAAACCGGTCCTGGCTCCCCCTTCTCTGGTCACCAGGGCGATTTGCGGCCCATAGCCGGCCAAGAAGCGGACAGCCTCTTCGGGGTCTTCGGTGCCGGCCAGCGCTTCCAACTCAGGCACGCTGCTGGCCAACACGTCCACCTGTGCCAGAAAGCGCTCCCTGTCCCCCCAGGCTCGCGGGACAACTCTCTTCTCCTGGCCAACAGATCTGAGGTAGCCCTGGGGATCCATGCAGACCGGTCTCTCACCGGCTGCGAGTCTGGCTACAGTCTGATAGGGTAATTCGTCAAAGATGGGCAAAAGGGCGACTTTTTTCGCCTGGAGGTGGTGGTCGGGTATATCCTCGGGCAGTATGGGCGCGCAGGCATCCAGGAGTCTCTGCTGTCGGTTCTCCTGCTCGTCGTAGACACACTCGAAGCGGGTGGTCGCACCGTCAACCTGCTTCACTCCGCTCACGTCCACGTCAGCCTGGACGAGAGGGGTCAGGTCGCTCAGGTCGTAGTCCTGACCCACTTTGCTGACCAGGCCAACCTTCTGGCCTAGCTTGGCGGCACATAAGGCAGCATAGGCCACCGACCCGCCGAAAACTCTCTGCCGCCGGTCAAAAGGGGTGATGATGTCATCGTAAGCCAGGTTGCCGACTACTATCAAATCGAGCACCGCCATCCCCTTGGTGTGTCTTGAAAATCAAGCCTCAGACCTCAATTTTCAAGCCATCGTAGGCTACTGTAACCCTATCCAGCCCCTTGGCCCACTCTTCCAATTCATCGTGGGGTTTATTCTCGTGGTTGAAGTGGGTCAAGATCAGGTGTCTGGCTCTGACCCGCTGCTTCAACTCCACCGCCTCCGTCGAAGTGATGTGGCCCTCGTGGGGTGGAACGAAACGAGGGGTGTTGACGATGAGGAGGTCGGCTTTTTCCATCAAGCAATAGGCATAGTTGCTGAAGCGATTGCTGCTATCGGAGGTATAGACGACTTTGTGCCCCCCCTCGTAAAGTGCCAGGCCGAAACAGGGAGCTGTGTGATAGACGGTGAAGGGGGTGAAAAAGAAGCCATCGAAACGGACGGCCATCCCAGGATGGAAGGCACAGTGAAAAGCAACTTCGGGCAGCCTGTCACCCCATTCCTCCCGCCGCAGAGTTTCGTATACCGTTGCTTCGGCAAAAAGGTCCAACTCTGCCTTCCAATAAAGGAACTCCTCCAGCCCTCCGCTGTGGTCGTGGTGAGGGTGGGTGAGAAAGATGCCGTCAATCCGACGCACCTTGTTTTTGACCAACGACTCTCTGATGTCCGGGGGAGTATCGAGCAGCAATTGGTAGCCAGGCAGGGAAAAGAGAATGGCATTCCGCCCTCGGACCAGCTTTCCGTCTTCCGTTTTGGCTCTGGAACAGTGGGGACAATCGCAGTTGATAGCCGGGATACCCTCGGCGGACCCGGTACCCAGGAATTGGATCTGCAAGTTTACACCTCTGCAACCATGCCGTCATAAGCCACCGTCACCCCTTGGAATTGGCGGACGAACTCTTCCAACTCGTCGTGGGGTTTATTCATGTGGCCGATGTAAGTCAGCACCAACTGTCGGGCTTCAACTCGCTCCTTGAGCTCAACAGCCTCAATGGTGGTGATGTGCTTCTCATTGGCAGGTTCAAAAGTGGGCGCATTGACGATCAGCAGATCGCACTCCCACATAACCCGTCGGGCGTAATTCGTCAACCGGCCCGGAGTATCCGAGGTGTAGACCACCCTCTTCCCTCCCTCTTTCACCGAGATGCCAAAGATGGGCTGTGGCCGGCGGGCAGCGAAGGGTAGGATGGAG
Organism: Anaerolineae bacterium; assembly: GCA_029933115.1. Taxonomy (GTDB): domain Bacteria; phylum Chloroflexota; class Anaerolineae; order E26-bin7; family E26-bin7; genus E26-bin7. The sequence goes on from JAOZOT010000287.1 coordinate 2,430, forward strand.
AAGCCACCGAAGTAGAGGGAAGAGCCTGAATAATAAGGGATGTGGAACATGGTAGCGTCCAGCATCTCTGTCCAATGCTCGCGTTTGACAATCTCAAAGAGCCTATCCTCGGCCAGGAAATCCAACCCACCCCGCCACCACTCAAACTCCTTGATGCCGCCAATATGGTCATAGCTGGAATGAGTGGCCAGGATGCCATCCAGCTTGGTTATCTGATATTTGTTGATCAGGCTCCTGATGTCAGGAGGGCTATCTACCAACAGTTCGTAGCCAGGCAGAGAAAAGAGGATAGCATTGCGTTCGCGGATCAGCTTTCCACCCTCGTTCCTGGCCCGTGTGCAATGGGCACAGTCGCAATTGATAGCCGGGATACCCTCGGCCGCGCCGGTGCCTAGAAATCTGATTTGCACAGTCAAACCTCCAATGTCAGGCCATCATAGGCCACTGTAATCTTGTAAGGGGCGACCTTCTCTACCAATTCGTTGTGCAGAAGGTTGTTGTGATTGATGTGGGTGATGACAATCCGTTGGAGGGGGCATTCTTGCATCAGGGCAATCACATCCCGAATACTGATATGAGTGCGATACGGCTCGAAAGTGGGGGTGTGGAAGATGGCCACGGCTGCTTCATTCAGCAGGTGGTAATGGAGGTTGCTCAACTCTGGGCCAGAGTCGCTGAAATGAAGAACCCGTGTTCCTGCCTCCTCGAAAGCGAAACCGTAGCAGGGGACATGGTGGATAACCTTAAAAGGCATTACCGTCAGGTCGCCAAAGCAGAGTCGGGTATGGGAGTGAAAGCCTGAGAGGAGAGCCTGGCTTTCCAGGCGTGGGGTCAGCCGCAGCTTGGGTAGCACGTCGTAGCCGGCAAAGATTGGCAGCACCCGGTTCCAGTACTCGAATTCCACCAGACCGCCAATGTGGTCAAAGTGTTCATGACTTAGGAAAACGGCTGAAAGGTCGAATACTTCAGCCCGGTTGAGCAGCGCACTGATCTCTGGCGGCGTGTCGAGGAGGATCCGATGACCGGCCGCCTCAATCAGCAAGGAGGCTCGCTGCCGGGCATTGGGGACTCCTTCTTTTCTGGCCACCTGGCATCGCTGACAGGTACAACCAAAGCTGGGGATGCCTTCTGCCGCTCCCGTGCCCAGGAATCGGATCTTCAAATCAACACCCCCCGGGCTTTAAGCCCCTCGTCGGAATGAATTGGTAGATGTCAACGTCTCGCCAAGTCCCCCTATCGGAGCGTGTCTAACTGCGAGCGTTTTTAGACACGCTGTCAGACAGGGATTATATCACAATTATGCTTGGGAGTCCAAATAGCTGCACCATCGTTGCCTCGCATCTTCTCCATAGCCCGCCGTAGGGTATCCCTGGCGGATACCCCAGAGCGGCGGCGCGGGTACACCCCCTGTCGTAGGGGTATCCCTGGCGGATACCCTGGGGCGGCGGCACGGGTGCACCCCTACCTTTTGGAGAGGTACAATGCCTCTACTTCGGCGATGGTGCCACGGAACGGCCCCGGACGCTCCATCTTCAACGTGGTCACAGCGGCAGCGAAACGGCACGCTTCGGCAGGTGAGGCCGACAAGCGTCTGCCCAGGTAGGTGGCAAAGCAGGTGTCGCCTCGGCCGGTGCGGCCATCCATCGAACGCGGCGTGAAGGTCGCTTCATAAGTTTGCTCATCAGCGTAGACCAGCACACCACCGTTGTGGGTGAGCACGATCTCCCGGGGGCCATAGGCAGCAATCTGACGGGCAGCGGCGTGGACGTCGGTGAGGCCGGTCAGCACTTCTGCTTCGGCGTGGTCCAGCTTGAGATAGGTCACCGCCGCCAGCCCTTCGGCTTTCTGGGGCCAGTCGCGGAAGACCAGCTTTTCCCCTTCGCGAACACGCACAAAACCCTGTATGTCCAGAGCCACCGGCCCACGTTGAGCCAGCAGCTTCAGCAGTGGGAGATCAAATTCACCGGCGATGATAGGAGCGACGAGATAGATTCGAGCCGACAGGTTGGGAATCTGGTCCGGTTGGAAGGGGCCGGCAAAGCCCGACAGTTTGCAAATGCGTCGCTCCATGTCGGCTGTGGTGTAGATGTTCTCAATACCAGAAGTCTCTGGTGCAGCCGTGGCAAAGACCTGGACGCCTTCCTGCTTCAGCTCATCCAGCCGTGGGAAGTCATCAGGGTGCAGGCGAGTGACGACGGCCACGCGGACGCCGATGCGCCGCAAGGCAATGCTGCCGTAATAGACTGCCCCGCCGGAGGCGATTTTGCTGGTGCCATTTACCACCAGCTTGTCTTTGGCAAAGTGGCCAATCATCATGATGTCAACATCGTACATTGTATTGTATTCTGACCTCCAAAGAGGAGCTTGCGCTATTGGAACATGCGCCGCAGGTCGGGGGGAGTGGGGGCTTCGTGAGTTCAGCCGAACGGTGTCCCTTCACCCATTCTCTTCTTCCTCCACCAGGTGGGAGGCCGGCTCATCGGTTCTGCTCTCAGCCTGTTTTTCGCACTCACGGCTATCCTATCCGCTTCCAGAAGCGTTTTCGA